>CAZJAW010000160.1:0-5899 GCA_964544035.1 uncultured Rhodobacterales bacterium | reverse complement strand
CTCCAACTGCAATCTTACTTCTATCGGTTCAACGCAACCATGCTGCGCGATCCCCGATTTGAACGCTACTGGCGCAGCATGCCTCTTTACCATGACAAAGAGCAGCTAAATCGCGAATGCAGCGTCAAACTTGCAGGCATCTTTCAAGCCATGGGTTATCACATCGATACCCTGGTACATCCACAAAACGTGATCGCCGCTGCTGACCGACTTAGTGATGTGGAATTCAACGATGTTGCCCAGTTCTACGCATCCACATCGCTGCGCGGGCAGTCGATTTTTAGCCCACTGATTGAAATAAACACCGATGACCCCGAATGGTCCAAAGCCCGCGAACACGCGACCCATGACTGCCGCCTAAGGTATTATTTCACCGACGCCCATCCGATGATTTTGATGCGCGAACTGCAAGCGCCGTTCCTCAAGAAAAGCACGGAATATCAGTATCATAGACAGCGAGCTGCCTTGGTTGAGCAAGGATGGCATATGCAGTTTGACCCAATTGTCGCTCAGGAAGTTGCGACATGGAATGCTTGCAACCCTGCGTCGCAGCCCGAAAGCCCGGATTTTCCTGCGTTGTAAGCCCACGCCTTTGTTGTCTTTCTTTTGCTCACGGGGAAGAGAAATGCAGGCCTGTGCCTTTCGACATCTCCGAACCCAAAGGGCATTGTCTTGGTAACAGATAAATGACACTTCCTTTGGTCAAGATGAAACAACACACTAAGATATCAAACACCAAATATCCGGCGGCAATCCGCAATCTTCCACGTGACAGAGGCCCCGATGGCACGCAGGCCTTTTGGGCAAATCATGACCAAGCCGACACGGCCTTTCTACGAGCACAAGCGGACTTTTCCGCGCCTCTCCTGAAGCCCGGCCAAACGCTGCTTAAGCAAGCGCGGCAACGCTTTGTGTTTCGCCAACCAAATAAAAACTCGAATTATGTGTTCAAACTGTTCCCGCTCAGGTTCATCGGATCAAAACTGCGCCATCAAAAATACGGCTACCGCGAATTCAGCAACATGCTGATTGCCCAAAGCCTTGGCATCCCGACCCCTGACCCCATCGCCTTTCTGGAGAAACGACGCCTTGGGCTGGTCACCTGTTCTGGCCTCGTCCAGCAAAACCTTGAGGGGTATTCAGATTTATTGGCCCTAGGGCATTCCGGCACACTGAAAAAGACGCAAGTTCTAGATCTTGCTGCAACTGTTCTCTGCCGCCTGTTTGATGTCGGCGCGAACCATGTTGATCTTCGAGACGAAAATATCATGGTCGATCTAACCACCGGCGATTGGCGCGTGATCGACTGGCAGTATTCCAGCTTTGTCGCACCACGCGCGCCCATGTTGTTGGAATATCTGGTCGCCTATTTTATCCGACTAGCTCCAGCAGACTGGCAAGTTACTATGGCCGCCGAATGGGTACCCAAAGTACATGCACAAAGCGGACACAGTGATCCTTTCGACGTGTTTACAGCGCGCGTGATGGCCCTTGTCGGCGTACGTACAAGGGTGAGACACCGTCTCAACTTGCGGGCTGTGATGTGATGCCGACTTGGCTAAAAAACAATTTTGCTCCTGTTGCAAACACGCTGCGCCTGATGCGCGCGCGACACAAACATAAAACTGTCCGTTTCAAAGTCGGAGACATGCGCCGCTTTTATGCAGAGCTGCGCGAACACAGCATTCCTTACGTGGTCCTGCGTTGGCTCGACGAAGTGCCCCTCGACACACAAAATCCCGCAAAGCTTGACCTCGATATCGACCACCTGATCGATCGAAACGCAATTGCCAAGATCAAGGAACTGGCAAGCAAAAATCCTGGCCGCGCAAAATGTGATTTCTACTCGGTCAACGGCGAACGAGGGTCTGCCTATCGTGGACTTCCCTACATGCCTCCGGCTTTCGCAACCGAAGTACTAGCGCATCGCGAGTTGCGCCCCGACGGCGTGTTCGCGCCCGATGCCAAGCACTTGTTTTTGGCCTTCGCGTTTCACCTTGTCTACCACAAGGGCACCGAATGCGGGATCGATACCGGGTTAGCTGGGGTCACACCTCACACACATGCCAAACGTGATTACGCCGCCGAACTAAAGCGAACGGCCGCCGCCTGTGACATACCCTTACCGACCCACCTGACCCTATTGAACCTGCATGAGCTTTTGCAGTCACACAATTGGAACATGCCTTTGGATCTTATGGTGCGCTGGCCAAACCAACATTCCGTCCTCAAGGCGTTGGCAGCCAATGAAGAAGCCAAATACGCCCCTCTTCTGCCTGCTTGCGCGGACTTGAACATCTTTGTTCTGCGATCAGATTGCGTGGGTGCCGATAGCATCGCATTGGCCACCCGGATGATCAAAGAACGCTTCACCGTACTGGACTTCATCGAACTTGATCCACAGCAAGTCCGTGCGCTATCGCGGCAAACGCGTGGCGGCAATTGGATCGAAAAGAAACAGATCGAACCCATTTCCCCGACCCATCTATTTGTCTGCAAACAGGCGCAGAACCCCGGCCCGTTGCCACCCAATATGAGCGCGGCGAAGATCGCTAAACGCTATCCGCATGTGACCCACACAGACATCTTGATCAAACGCAATATTCGCGACGCGGTGAATGACCTGTTGGGGGGGCCAGCCAAACGCATAGTCTTGCACGCCACAGACAATCCAGCCGAAGCAGCAGAGGCGCTCGTGGCACTGAAAGGTGAGGCTGTACAAGAGTATCTAAACGCGATCCGCGCCAATTGATCCTGCACAGCCTGCCGGGCGTTACCCCGGCGCTTTGGTTGTGCGCAGGTAAGGCAAGACCGTGGTGAATTCACCAAACTTGGCCTTGGCATCCGCATCCGAAACCGTCGCAGGGATGATCACATCATCACCAACATTCCAGTTCGCTGGTGTCGCAACACCATTGCCCGACGACATTTGCAAACCGTCAAGCGCGCGCAGCACCTCGGCAAAGTTACGCCCCACCGTCATCGGGTAAGTCATGGACAGTTTCAACTGTTTGTCAGGACCGATGATGAACACAGACCGCACAGTTGCACTGTCCGCAGGTGTGCGCCCATCGGGCAGATAGGCCTCTGCAGGCAGCATGTCGAAGGCTTTGGAAATTTCCAAACCATCATCTGCGATAATCGGGAAACCCGCAGGCGCGCCGCCGACTTTTTCGATGTCACCTTTCCACTTCTTATGATCGTCGACGCCATCGACGGACACACCAAGCACCTTGGTCCCGCGTTTGGCCCATTCATCCGACAACTGTGCAACGGCACCAAATTCGGTGGTGCAGACCGGTGTAAAATCCTTGGGGTGCGAAAACAGGATCGCCCAGCTGTCGCCAATCCATTCATGCAAAGAAAAGGTGCCCTGATCCGTCGTCACTGTCAGATCGGGGATGGTGTCGTTAATGCGCAAAGCCATGAAGTATCTCCCACAGGAAAGTTGCCGATGTTTTCTATCTAGTGGATCACACCGGCAGTTTCATCCCCCGACTTGCCGTTGTGAAGATGCGGTGTCACAGTCCATGCAAAACACACCTCCGAAAGGCATCATCATGCTCGAGAAACGCAATTTTTACATCAACGGCCAGTGGGTCGCCCCGCTGAACGGCACGGATCACAATGTAGTCGACCCCTCGACCGAGGAACCCTGCGCAGTCATCAGCTTGGGTGGGGTCGAGGATACAAACGCAGCTGTTGCCGCCGCCAAATCCGCGCAAACGTCATGGATGCACACCGACCCTGCCGAACGGATTGCGCTCGTCGAAAAGTTGGTCAAAGTCTACAAAACACGCGCCGATGATTTGGCCGAAGCCATGTCCCTAGAAATGGGCGCGCCCATTGACATGGCGCGCAGCTCGCAGGCAGGTGCAGGGTCATGGCATTTGAATGGCTTTGTGGAAACCGCAAAGACTTTCCAGTTTAACCGCCCTCTTGGCGATCATGCCCCCGGCGACCGGATAATTTATGAACCTGTCGGTGTGGCTGCTCTGATCACGCCGTGGAACTGGCCGATGAACCAAGTCACGTTAAAGGTGGGTGCTGCGGCCATTGCAGGCTGCACAATGGTTCTGAAACCAAGCGAGGAATCCCCCCTCAACGCCATCATATTTGCCGAGATGATGCACGAAGCCGGCTTCCCGGCAGGTGTTTTCAACTTGGTCAACGGTGACGGTCCCGGCGTTGGCAGCACTCTGTCCGCACACAAAGATGTCGATATGGTCAGCTTCACCGGTTCTGCGCGCGCTGGCACGCTGATCTCAAAAAATGCGGCAGACACGCTCAAACGCGTGCACCTAGAGTTGGGTGGCAAAGGTGCAAACTTAATCTTTGATGATGCTGACGAAAAGGCCGTCAAACGCGGCGTTTTGCATATGATGCAGAACACAGGCCAGTCCTGCAACGCGCCAAGCCGTATGCTGGTCCAACGCGACATCTATGACCGCGTGGTGGACGAAGCCGCGACAATCGCGGACAAAGTCACCGTTGGCCCTGCCAACTCGTCCGGGCGCCATATTGGCCCTGTCGTGAACGAAACACAGTGGAACAAAATCCAAGGCCTGATCGAAAAAGGCATTCAGGAAGGCGCCAAACTGGTCGCAGGTGGCCCTGGTCGCCCCGAAGGCTTTAACAAAGGCTTCTACGTGCGCCCGACCGTCTTTGCGGATGTGAACAACGACATGACTATCGCACGCGAGGAGATTTTTGGCCCCGTCTTGTCGATCATCCCCTTCAATACCGAGGAAGAAGCCGTCGAAATCGCGAATGACACGGACTTTGGGCTAACCAACTATGTACAGACCCAAGACCACGCCCGAGCCAATCGTCTGGCCACGCAACTGCGCTCTGGCATGGTGGAAATGAACGGCACATCACGCGCCGCAGGGTCTCCGTTTGGAGGTATGAAACAGTCAGGCAACGGGCGCGAAGGCGGCGTCTGGGGCATCGAAGATTTCCTCGAAGTCAAAGCTGTGTCCGGCTGGGCCACTGAATAATCCACCGTGAGGTGGGGCCAACCCCACCTCACCTCGTACGCGAAAACGTGATGCGCTGCGAAGGGTGTGACGCTTGCAGCACGACTCCACCGCGCTTAGCCATAAAGCTCAACAGGTCTGGCCACGCAAAAGGACGAGCTATGCGCAAACCTATCGCCTATTTTGTATTTTTTATATTCGTCGCGCTTGTCCCAGTGCAAAGTAATGCACAAGAAAAACCGAGCATCCTCATTCTCGGCGACAGTCAGATTTCCTTTGGCGCGGGCGAGGTGTTCCTGAGATATTTCAGAAAACTGCATAACAACTGCACAGGCACCAATCTGAATCGCAAAACCATAGCTAAACTCGGCAAACGAAGTACTTTAGCCGTTGGTGTCCGTTCGACGTCCCTCCATTCATGGGCTGCGCGCAGTGGGGCATCCAAAGGCACAATCTGCGACGTAGACAAAAAATATGGCGTCAATGCAGGCGTTTTTGGCAACGAAAATCCAAACAAGGCCAAATTTGTCCAAATCGGTAAAACGCGTGGATTCGACTATTGCGAACCGGGCAAGTCCGCCCTTGAAGGTGTCTTTGCCAACCCGGCCAATGCACCCAAACTGCTGGTCTTGAACATGCTTGGCAACGCAGAACAGCGTTGGAGCACCAGCCAGTCCAATGCCGACGCGGACGTGGCTGCAACGCTTGCCCAGATCCCCAAAGATGTGCCCTGCATCATACTGACAACCGCGCCTGTGTATTTGAAATCAACCAATGACAAACGCATGGCCGCACAAACCAATCTGGAACGCGCATTGGCAAAAAGCGGAGGGCATTGCCAACTGGTCAAAGGATTCTCGGCCCAGACCCGCGCCGTCATCGAAAACAAACCACAGTTCTTTAGGCGCAACGCGTCGGGT
>CAZJAW010000159.1:0-5911 GCA_964544035.1 uncultured Rhodobacterales bacterium | reverse complement strand
CTTAGAAACCGCGCGCGCGTTGGCGCTTGACGTGCCTGTAGGCATCGCCAAGGTCGGTCTTGTCGTTAATGCCAGTGATGCCGCCTTGGACGCCTTGATCGAGGCCGTGCCGCTGGATGTATTGCAACTACATGGATCTGAAGACCCCGAACGGGTGACGGCGATCAAGGACCGTTACGGCCTGCCCGTCATGAAAGCCGTGGGGGTGGCTGATGAAAGTGATCTGGTTGCTTTGGATGCCTATGCTCACGTGGCGGATCAGCTGTTAGTGGACGCAAAGCCGCCGAAAGGCGCTGATTTACCCGGTGGAAATGGTCTGTCCTTTGATTGGCGGCTGATTACTGGGCGTCGCTGGCCTGTGCCGTGGATGCTGGCCGGGGGGTTAACACCCGAGACAGTGGCCGAGGCTGTGCGTCTGACTGGCGCGCTGCAGGTAGACGTGAGTTCTGGTGTGGAAAGTGCACCGGGGGTGAAGGATGCCAACTTGATCCATGCCTTCGTCTCTGCCGCCAAGGCGCAATGACTATCACCTTCCGAGAAGCGGAAGCCAGCGATGTCGCTGCTGTTCTTTCGCTTTTGCGGGACGACATACTTGGCGCGACGCGTGAAGAGCAGGACTTGGATATCTACCTGTCTGCCTTTCAGAGTATGGTCCAAGAAAGCAACAACCACGTCATCGTGGGCGAACGCGATGGGCAGGTCATCGCAACCTATCAACTGATCTTTATCAGCGGGCTATCTTTGCGCGCCAGCCGCCGGGCTCAGATTGAATCCGTCCGTGTCGCCAGTGATCTGCGCGGGCAGGGCATTGGGGAATTGATGTTCGCAGATGCCGAAAAACGCGCCCGTGCCGCGGGATGCGCCCTTATGCAATTGAGCATGAACAAAAGCCGCACCGACTCTGCCCGCTTCTACCAGCGGCTTGGCTTTACGCCTTCGCATATCGGGTATAAACGCGATCTGATCTGAACGCGCGAGGGCCACATGGCAAACGACCTTTTCAACTCCTTCATGACAGGCCCGGACGAGCAGGGCCGCTTTGGCGATTTTGGGGGGCGTTTTGTCTCTGAAACTCTGATGCCGCTGATCCTTAGCCTCGAAGAGGAATACGAAAAGGCCAAGACCGACGATAGTTTTTGGGCCGAAATGGATTTCCTTTGGAAACACTATGTTGGCCGCCCCAGTCCGCTTTATCACGCCGAGCGTCTGACAGAACATCTAGGCGGTGCCAAAATCTATATGAAGCGCGACGAGCTGAACCACACGGGCGCGCACAAGATCAACAACGTGCTGGGTCAGATCATTCTGGCGCGCCGCATGGGCAAGACACGGATCATCGCTGAAACCGGCGCAGGCCAGCACGGCGTGGCTACGGCGACAGTTTGCGCCAAGTTCGGGATGCAATGTGTGGTTTACATGGGCGCACATGACGTTGAACGCCAAGCGCCCAACGTCTTCCGCATGCGCCTTTTGGGCGCCGAGGTTGTTCCGGTCACTTCAGGTCGCGGTACATTGAAGGATGCGATGAACGATGCGCTGCGCGACTGGGTGACCAATGTCCGTGACACGTTCTACTGCATCGGTACGGTCGCTGGCCCGCACCCATATCCCGCCATGGTGCGCGATTTCCAAAGCATCATCGGCAAAGAGGTGCGCGAGCAGATGACAGAAGCCGAAGGGCGTTTGCCCGACACGCTGATCGCTGCAATTGGTGGCGGGTCCAATGCGATGGGTCTGTTCTTTCCCTTCTTGGACGACAAAGAAGTCGACATCATCGGTGTCGAGGCAGGGGGCAAAGGCGTAAATGCCAAGATGGAGCATTGCGCTTCCCTCACAGGCGGTCGTCCCGGCGTCTTGCATGGCAACCGCACCTATTTGTTGCAAGATGATGACGGGCAAATCCTTGAAGGGTTTTCGATCTCGGCGGGTTTGGATTATCCCGGTATTGGCCCTGAACACGCTTGGCTGCACGACATTGGCCGCGCGCAATACGTGTCAATCACTGATGCCGAAGCTCTTGAGGCGTTCCAACTGTGTTGCACTCTCGAAGGCATCATTCCAGCACTCGAACCCTCGCACGCGTTGGCGCATGTGATGAAGATCGCACCGACATTGCCGGCTGATCACATTCTATGCATGAACATGTGTGGACGTGGCGACAAAGATATCTTTACCGTCGCCAAGGCTTTGGGTTTTGAGATGGGCGAGTTCGCTTAAAAGGCGCGTTTCAGATAGGCTTTCGTATCATCTAAAGCGTCCGGCCTTTAGCTTGAAGTACCTCGTATCGCCAATGTCCCGAGAATGCGTAGCATGGCAGGGTATTGGTGATTCATGCTTGAGGTTGGGCGCTCTAACGTGTTGAAATCGTTGATTTCAAACGGCGTAGTCGCGCAATACCTCAAGTGAGACAATGTCGAGCGCACGTTTATGCGTGGCTGTCAGATTGATCTGTGGCGCGCAGCCTTCGTCGTGGGCTTGCAGGAAGCGCGATGCACACAGGCACCAACTGTCACCTGGGTTCAATCCCGCGAACCCATATTCCGGGCGCGGCGTACTGAGGTCATTGCCGACATATTTGGAAAAGGCGAGGAATTCAGCCGTCATCACAGCACAGACTGTGTGGCTGCCCTGATCGGCAGAACAAGTGTTGCAATGTCCGTCACGGAAGAATCCGGTAACGGGGTCCATACTGCATTCCGTCAGGGGGCTGCCCAATACGTTTACGCTTTCTTCAGGTGTCATTTGGTTACTCTTGGGTCGCTGCTACGATCTGGCGGAACACGTCGACGTTGCTTTCAACGACACCGGGTTCACGGAATTGGCGGTCTGCCGAAGTGGTCACAACCACCACCCCTGCGTCCCGGTCTATATAGAGGTACTGACCGTATATTCCACGCCCCATAAATTGTCCGGATGCTGCGCCGACGGGAATCCACCATTGGTAACCGTAACCGATTTTGCCGGGCTCTGTGCGCGCGCTTGGTACTGTCGATGCAGCGATCCAATCGGCGGGAACAATTTGCTGTCCCTGCCATTCCCCATTTTGCAGGATCATCTGCCCAAAACGTGCATAATCTCGCGTCGTGATGTTGAGACCACCCAGAACAAAAGCGACGCCGACACCGTCTGTGAGGTAGAGTGGGTCTTGTTCTAGCCCCAGTGGCGCGATCAGTTTTTCAGACATGAGATCGGGAATGCTTCGCCCTGTCGCGCCACGTGCGACCATGCCAACCACATGGGTGTCGATCGAGGTGTATTGCCACGTCCCACCCGGTGCTGCGAAGGTTTCCGTCAGGCCTGCGGCGAAGTCATCCATCTTGCCGCCTAGTGCAAGAACGCGCCCCATCCGATTGATATCACTGTCATAATCCAAATAATCTTCGTCAAAGGTGACGCCGCTCGACATCTGCAGCACGTTTAGAATTGTGGCGCCATCATAAGCCCCACCTTTGAGAGCGGGCGCGTATTTTGTGACCGGATCGTCCAGCGAAGTGATGGCACCTTCGTCCACCATAATGCCAAATAGCGCGGATAGATAACTTTTTGCCACAGACCAGCTGATGCGGCGGTCTTTGGGCGAAGTCCCTTGATAATAGGCTTCGTGCACGATTTGACCGTCTTTTAACACCAGCGTCGAAGTCACCGTGCGTTCATTGACCCAATCGTCATAAACACGTGGCATTGTCAGGGGATCTCCCATTGGTAGCACGCTGACGGGACCATCCCCCTTGGGGATATTTCTGTGGATAAAAGCGCCATCCATATGAGAGAAATTTGATACTATGCGGTCTTCATCGAATAAAGAATTCACGACTAACAGTCTGGCAATCTCTTCTCGCTTCCAAAAACCGACCACAACTGCTGCTATTATCAACGACAAACCGACGCGCGCTATCCATTTTAGAACAAATTGCACAATCTATCCCCTTTGACCTCAGAGTTATGTGTACCGCATGGGTGTCTTTGCGTCAGCCCGTCCAATTTATCCAACGGCCATGGAAATCCGCGCGTCCCAAGTGCAAAGTTAGATCGCCCGGCCAAAGCCGCAATGTCAAAGCGGCCCCGATTGCGCCTGTTGTGTCTCCATCGGTTTCCATTTGCATCCACGCCAGAGGTGTCTCAGGTGTCGCCAGTGCACCCCATTTTTCGATCATCATGGTGCCACGCTCTTGCGCTTCGGCTGGGAAATACTGCCATGCGACGGTGTGCTGGATGATGTGCATGTGGCCTTGAGGCGCTGCTTTGAGACGCTGCTCTAACCAATTGATTGCATCATCTTTTTCAACTTTCGCGGTTAAGGCGGATGTTGCGGCGCGCGTCAAAGCCAGCCGGTGCGGTTGATCAGCCCACAGATAGGCTGTGAGCCGCAAAAGGTCATGGGAGTCTCTAGGATTCAGTGGGTTGAGGTCTACACCTAATCTATCCACAACCTGTGGATAAGTGTTTGGCGGTGACGCACCTGCCCAGTCGGGGGAAAGCGTTAAAACAGCTTCTTTCGGGCCAAGTTTTGCTGCACCTGTATCCAGCGCAAAATGGTCCCACATCAGGTTAAGACCACCGCTCGCGCCGAGCTCGGACAGCACAATTGGGCGGTTGAAATGAGACAACGCCACATGGGCCATTGCGATTAGTGCGGCACTGCGCCGAACCTCATTGGTTTGTGGTGGGCTCTTGGTCCATTCAAGAAAGAAATCTTCGTGCGTTTTCAGCGCAGCTAGGACAGCTTTTTCAAGCGATACATCATCAACGGAATTGGGCGGATACGCAGCAATGAGGTCAGCGTCGCGCCCTTGCAAGACCAAAGCGTGTAATCCACCGGCGATGCGCAAAGGCAAAGAGTGTCCGGCTGGGCCAATGTCACCCTGATAGCTTGCCATTTTTTGCCCCAGTGCAGAGTTCACATCCCACACTGCCGCAAGAATGTTCAGCACCCGGCCCATCAGAGGAGAACCCATCCGTGCGCAAGTTTCGGCCTGGTCGCGGAATGCTTGAATGAGGCTCACGTGAAGCGATCCATTAACTTTTGCAAAGGCGAACGTTCGTCTGTTTCTTGGATCGGCTTCGGATCGGAAGGTTTTGGCTTCTTTGAAGATTTCTCCCCTCCACCAGATCGTGGCGGGGCGACGCGCAAAGCGACGGCGTTCATAAATTTGGGGCCATCTGAACGCGCCAAATGTGGCGCCCCATCTGAGCAGCCGCACAATACGTCATCGAGCCAAACTTCGTCCGCTTTGGGGAAATCACGCAACACATACCCCGCCACGGCGTCTTTATGGCCGGGGTGACCGATGCCCAACCGCACGCGCGCATAGTCGGCTCCAATGTGGGCGTGGATTGAGCGCAAGCCGTTATGGCCTGCATGCCCACCGCCAATCTTCCAGCGGACTTTACCGGGGACGAGGTCAAGCTCATCATGCAGTACGATGACGTCTTCGGGTTCAAGTTTGTGAAAGCGCATAGCGGCCCCGACACTGTCGCCGGATTTGTTCATAAAAGTCTCTGGTTTCAGCAAGATAGCGCGATCAGAACCGAAGCGGCCCTCGGACGTTACGCCTTGATGCTTGGACTTCCAGCTGGAAAAACCGTGGTCTGTCGCGATGCGATCCAGCGCCATGAACCCGATATTGTGCCGATTGCGCGCGTATTTTGCGCCCGGATTGCCTAGGCCTACGATCAGCTTCATTGGGGGTGCTCCGCGTGAATTTCCGCCCCGCAACATAAACGCGGAGGGCCCGACGGACAAGGACTGCACGTGCAACTGTCAGGCCGGGACGTTTTCGCGGTGCCGACTGCGAAAAACGGCCTTCACCGATGCTTCCTCGGCTGCAACGCCACAAAAAAGGCCGCCCAGATCTGGGCGGCCTTCTGTAACTTGATCAGCGATTGACTTAGTCTTCGGACTGCTCTGTCG
>CAZJAW010000158.1:0-5916 GCA_964544035.1 uncultured Rhodobacterales bacterium | reverse complement strand
GTTGCATCTCAAGGCGCAGTTCGGCCGTTGGTACGTGGCCTTTGGCATGGCGTAACCCGTCAAAGCGCGAGAAAGCCGCCTCGACCGAGCGTTGGTTCGGCGTCGGCACGGGGGCGTTCGGGTCCACGACTTCTTTGGCGCGGATAGCAGCGGCGCGGCCGAACACAACCAAGTCGATCAGCGAATTCGATCCCAGACGGTTTGCGCCGTGCACAGAGGCACAACCCGCTTCACCCACGGCCATCAGACCGGGCGACACGTTGTCGGGGTTGTCTTTTGTCGGTGCCAGCACTTCGCCCCAATAGTTCGTCGGAATGCCACCCATATTGTAGTGTACAGTGGGCAAGACCGGGATGGGTTCTTTGGTCAGGTCCACGCCTGCAAAGATACGCGCGCTTTCGGTGATACCGGGCAGACGCAAGTCCAGAGTTTCCTTGGGCAGGTGGTTGAGGTGCAGATGGATGTGGTCGTTCTTGTCGCCCACCCCGCGCCCTTCTCGAATTTCCATCGTCATGCAGCGGCTAACGACGTCACGGCTGGCCAAATCCTTATAGGTCGGCGCGTAGCGTTCCATGAAACGTTCGCCTTCGGAGTTGGTGAGGTAGCCGCCCTCGCCTCGCGCACCTTCGGTGATCAAAGTGCCAGCACCATAAATGCCTGTCGGGTGGAACTGCACAAATTCCATGTCCTGCAACGGCAGACCAGCACGCGCCGTCATTCCTGCGCCGTCACCGGTGCACGTATGCGCCGAAGTGGCAGAGAAATATGCGCGGCCATAACCGCCCGTCGCCAGCACAACCATTTTTGCGCTGAACAGGTGCATAGTGCCGTCATCCAGCTTCCAGCACAGCACACCCTGACACACGCCGTCTTCGGACATGATCAGGTCGATGGCAAAATATTCGATGTAGAATTCGGCGTTATTCTTAAGCGACTGCCCATAAAGCGTGTGCAAAATCGCGTGGCCTGTACGGTCGGCGGCAGCGCAAGTGCGTTGCACGGGTGGGCCTTCGCCAAATTCGGTGGTGTGCCCGCCAAAGGGCCGTTGGTAAATCTTGCCCTCTTCAGTACGCGAAAACGGCACGCCATAGTGTTCCAGTTCGTAAACCGCCTTGGGGGCTTCACGGGCCAGATATTCCATCGCATCCGTGTCGCCCAGCCAATCCGAACCTTTGACAGTATCATACATGTGCCACTGCCAATTGTCGGGGCCCATGTTGGACAAAGACGCGGCGATCCCGCCTTGGGCCGCAACAGTGTGCGAACGCGTTGGGAACACTTTGGTCACGCAAGCTGTGCGCAGGCCCTGTTCGGCCATACCAAGTGTGGCGCGCAATCCTGCGCCGCCAGCTCCGACGACCACGACGTCATATTCATGCGTCTCGTAATCATATGCAGCCATTTTCTAGGCCTCCTGTTTCAAAGCGCGGTACGCTTGGTTTTTTTTAAAGTGCCAGTCGCGCAAGCGCGAACAGACCAACAGCAATCAGCCCATAGGCGAATGCACTTGTTGCGATCAAAGTAAGCTTGCCTGCAGTACCGTGGACGTAATCTTCGATCGCGGCATGTGCCTCGCGCATCAAGTGCACGATGATGACGATCAGCGATAGGGCTAACATGATGGCTGGAAACGGCCGGCTGAGGTAAGCGGTGACTTCTTCGTAAGTACCGCCCAGCGCGGCATCAAAGATAATGACAAACAACGGCACAAGCGGCACCAGCAGGACCGAACTGACGATCATCTGCCAGTGGTGATGTGTCCCTTCACGACCGGAGCCAAGACCCGCAACACGTTTACGATCAGTAATATAGCGCATCTCAACTCTCCTTACACAAAAATGGCGACGATCAGGGTGAGCAGTGTTGCCAACCCGAACATCCCAACAGCCATTTTTTCCGAAATCTCAACCTCCACGAAGTAGCCAAAATCCCACAGCACGTGACGAAGACGCCCTAACATGTGGTAAAAAATGGCCCATGTGGCAGCAAACATGATCAACTTGCCCAAGAAACTACGCAGCAACCCATCCATCACTGCGAATGCTTCGGGCGAACTGGCCGCTGCAACAAGCCACGCTACAACCAGCAACGCAGCCCCAAGGCATGCGATACCCGTGATACGCACCATGATCGAAGATATCGAAGTCATTTGCGGGCGGTAAATCTGCAAGTGCGGCGAAAGCGGGCGATTGCCCCGGTTGACGTCGGCCATGATGCGTCCTTTTTTTTCTGTCACCTTTAAATAGCGGATTATGTCGCCATGTCTACGCCGCTACCTATCACAATGGCCGCTCTTAAGTAGCGCATTTTAGCTTTTGCGCTGTATGTGATCACAGCGCAAATGCGCGTGATCACAATTCAGGTCATTTCTTGCTCTCCGTGACCTGTCGCGTGGTTTCGCGCTGCAATTTGCGTTTGATTTGCTCAGGGTAATCCGCGAATCCGTTCGCTGTGACCACAAATGCGCCTGGACCTGTGATCAAGTTTTCAAAGAAGTATGCAGTGAGGTCAGTCTTGTCAGTTTCAATCGCAATAGCGTTGACTGTGATTTCGTTGGCACGCAGCGCATCGCGCTGAGTTTTGGGTTCCACCCCTTCGTTGGATATGCCGTCACCTGACACATCGATCACATGACGCGCACAATTGCCAACCGGTGCAAAAGCAGTCTGCGCAACTTGCAACGCTTCGCCTATAGCTGTCGAAAAGTTACGCCAGATGCGCGGATCGTCTTCCACAGTTTCAGCCAGCGTTAGCACATCCGCATGTGTCCGCATCGACGTCCACGGGACTGTCTGGCGTTGCCGCGACGATCCCGTCCACTGGATCAGCCCCACTTCGGCTTGCTGTTCCACCAATGCATCCGCCACGATCCCGTCCCGCAGTGCCGCCGCAAGGCCATCCATCTGGATGCGGTATTCCTGAGTATCGACCGAACCCGATACATCAACAGCCAAAAGAAGGGCCAAGTCACAGGCAAGAGCTGTCGTGGGGGCAAGAATGGCACAGGTCAGGGTCGAAAGGCGCAGCATTGGGCGACCCTAACAGAGCCTACAGGATGTGCATGTGAAAAATTGGTGATGAAACCCTTGGAAAGACGTGGCCGCGCGCGCGAAGGGGGCCAACACATTACTATACACACAATTAAAAATTGACTCATCAGCAGAAACGCCGCAACCTTTATCAAATTCCAAATATGGAATCATCGATTCGAGATGTGAAATTTTCAGATGAACCCGACTGAACGCACATTGCAGGTTTTAGAATACATAATGGCCGCCGGTCCGGGGCCATTAAAACAGGTGGACATTGCACGGGATTGCGCGATGCCGCCTGCAACTCTTAACCGTATCATTCGGTCCTTGTCAGATTGGGGGTATCTGTTTCGCACCAGTGAAAAGTACGTGGTTAGAAATTTCCGTCTTGAGCGGAACGTACCGATGTCAGAAGTCTACCTTGCTAAGTTGGACGAGACGATGCGCGCACTTTCCGCGCGCTTGAACGTTTCGACCGAAGTGGTTGTTGTCGCCGGACACGAACTGCTTTGGCATTCCAAAACAGATTACCCCGACCCAAACGTTGTCATCCGTGCAAGCACTGGATTTCGACGCTCGCTTTATGAGCTGGACGTCTTGTCGCAACTTTATCTCAGTCGGCTAAATTGGGACGACGTCGAAGCACGTTTCTTTACAGATGGTTTCTTTGAAACCTTGCGCACACCCGGCCAGACTGGCGCACCGCTATCAGCGGCGCGCACGAAAGCTATACTCACGGAACGACGCGCGGATGTGTTTGCAGCGGATTTGCAGGGTAACCACGTTGGTATCCGACGCTTTGCAACTGTCATTCAGGGGCCCGATGGTGAATTCCTGCATCTGCTGGCCATCGCAGAACCCGCCGAAAAGGCCTGCGCCCCGATAGAAGACTACCAAGACGCGCTACTTAAGGCGCGCACCGAGCTTTCAGAGCTCGTTTATCAAGAAAGCGCGGCTGCCCGTTTGCAGCCGAAATACCACGCTATGCCAATGCGCGGAGGATAAGCACGGCATCGCAAATTCAACCGGGAGGAACCTATGAAACACCTATTAACCGCGGCCTTTGTCAGCAGCTTTGCGCTGGCCGCGCCATTTGCGCCCAATGCGGCGCAGGCCGAAGAAATCAATGTTGTGATGTTCGGCATGCCGTACACCAACGGCCTTGCAAAACTTGCCGGAGACTTTGAGGCCGAAACCGGTATCAAAGCCAACATCGATGTGATCGGGCAAGACGTGTTCGAGAACCGGATCACACTGTCCTTTACAGGCGGTACGGGTGACATCGACGTGGTCCACACACCCGTCATCCAGGTTCAGCGCTGGATTCAGGCCGGATGGTTGCAGCCAATGACTGGCAAGGTATCCGAAACCACAACATCCGACATTCTGGCCGGACCGCTGGGCGCATATGACGTTAATGGCGATCAGTGGGCCCTGCCCTTCTTTGCTGGCGTTGGCTTGATGAGTTACCGCGAAGACCTGCTGAAAGCAGCAGGAGTGGGTGTGCCGCAAACATGGGAAGACATGCTTGACGTCGCAGCCAAGATCAAAACCGACGATCAGGCCGCGATTGCACTGCGCGCCGTTCCGGGTCAGGGCTTTAACATGTTCATCTTTCCGATGGTCATGCGCGCCTATGGCGGTACGTTCTTTGCCGATTATGAAGGCGGTGATTTAACACCTGCCATCAACTCGCCCGAGAACGTCGAAGCGTTAAAAATCTACACCAAACTGATCAATGATTACGGTCCAGCCGGTGCGGGTAACTTTAACTTTGCCGAAGTGAATGCAGCGGCGAAAAACGGTCAGATCGCCTTTGCCGTTGAGGGCACTGGGATCATCAGCCAAATCGTGGATCCGGCACAAAGCCAGTTTGCGGATGTGACAGGTATTGCCTTGCCACCCGGTGGTCCTGCGGGTCGCTCGCCAGCGATTGGTGTGCACGGCATGGGTATTCCTGCCAGCGCCCCAAATCCTGAGGCCTCGGCCAAGTTCATTGAATGGGCTGTCAGCGCAGAGACTGTGGCCAAGATCGCCATGTCTGAATCCTTCCCGGATTTCACCACAGCATCTGTGGCAGACAACCCAGAAGTGGTTGCAAAGTACGCTGCCATCCACCCGGATTTCTTGACCACGCGGGTTGAGGCATTGGACTTGGCCATTGGTCACTACCGTCCATTGATCCCAGAATGGCCTGCTTTGGGTCAAGCAATCGGTGAAAGCGTAAATGCGGCCATCAACGGTCTGATGAGCCCCGAAGACGCGCTGGAGCAAGCCGAAGCGGACATGCGCGACATCCTCGGCCTGTAAACCACAGCTGACCATGCCCGGCGGGGCCGACCCGCCGGGCTTTTTTTGTTTGAGGACAATCATGACATCTCATGCAACGCCCCGCCGGGGTGCCACATATGAGCTGCAACGCGGCTACCGCTTGATGATGGTGCCAGCCATTCTTGCGGTCGGCATCTTTGCTATTGTTCCGCTTGCTGGCATGTTCGGGTTGGCCTTTAGCGACTACCATCTGATCCGCGGGACCAACTGGGACTTTGGGTTCAAAAATTTTGCCAAGATGCTGTCTGACAAACGGCTGATGAACTCGATCTATGTGATGGCGGCATTATCTTTCTTCGGAGTGGCTTTGCAGGTCATCATCGGCAGTGCCGTCGCCGTGGGTTTGCAAAAAATCACGGGCCGTTGGCGGGTAGGTCGGGTCTTGTTCTTGCTGCCTTACGCGGTACCACACGTGGCTGTGGCGTTGATCTGGCTGTCACTGTTCACACCAACTTTGTCGCCGATCAACGCATTTTTCGATCTGTTCGGGGTCACGGTGCCTGCTTTTTTGACCAGCCAATGGGGCGCTATCGCTGCCATTGTGATTGCGGAC
>CAZJAW010000157.1:0-5934 GCA_964544035.1 uncultured Rhodobacterales bacterium | reverse complement strand
TAGCTTGCCTCCATCCGCCTTAGCGTGCAGGTACCCATCGCGCAGCTCAATCTCCGCGCCCATTTTTGCCAGACCATCGGTGTGGATATCCATAGGTCGCGCACCAATAGCACAGCCACCGGGCAAGGACACTTCGGCATGCCCTTCGCGCGCCAAAAGCGGACCCAACACAAGGTTCGAGGCGCGCATTTTACGCACGATGTCATATTCAGCGCGGGTGTTGATATGGCCGTGACAGGACATGGCCTGCACTTGGCCGTCCTGCATGGACGTAACCTCGGCGCCCAAGGACTGCAACAGCTCTGTCATTGTGCGGATGTCACTGAGGCGCGGCGCGTTGGTCAGCGTCAGGGGTTCGTCACTGAGCAACGTGGCTGGCATCAGCGCCAGACACGCGTTCTTGGCCCCTGCAATCGGAATTTGCCCGTTTAGCGGCCCGCCGCCTTGTACCACAATACTATCCATCGTCCTGCTCCGTCGCCTTGACTTGTTTGTTGTCCACATCCCCGCGCGCCTTTGCCTGCGCTTTGCGCCGTGCCAGATTTGCCTTAAGGGCCTGTTTGAGACGCGCCTCGCGGTCATCCTTGGCTTTAGGTTGGGGAGATGATTTTGCTGCCATGGGGTCTCTGTATCGCAGGCGGGGGCAAGCGTCCAGAATAGGGTTGCACGGGAGGGCGATTGTCGCTACTCAGCCGCCACAATGCTGTGGTAGCTCAGTGGTAGAGCGCGTCATTGGTAATGACGAGGTCGGGAGTTCAATCCTCCCTCACAGCACCATTTTGCGACATCTCAAGAATAGACATCATGCCGCACCTGAGGTGAGGGACCCGACTGACGGGCATCGCCTGCGCCGATACCCTGAGTGCGGGAGTTCAATCCAGTCCTATAGCCGTCCCGTTAAGGGACGGATTCTATCGTCTTGTCGTTCAAAACCTTTTTAATACGCTCAAGCTTCGTGGTGACGCTCTTGACGAATTCGCGCCCGAACTTTCCGGCAAAGGGCCAAAGGAGCACTTTATAGTCCTGGAACCGGGTGGAACGCGGTTGGAGCTGTCTTACGATCCGAAGTGATGCAATAGCAGTATGCCCGATGTGTCGCGCGCTTATTCACCCGTGAGGGTGTAGCGGTGAATTTGGTGGAAACGTCCCGCGGAATCCTCGCCCAGTAACGTCAGCGCGTTGATCGTTAAAGGCGACAGATCAAGTGCCTGTGTCATTGACGAAAGCGCAATCTCGGCCTGCGTACAGGTGTCAGGATCAACCCGCCCTGTAAGCGTCATGTGAAAGCGGAACTGATCCAGAACATGTGGATATCCCCACCGCTGTAGATGTGCCTCTTGCGCTGGGTTCAGTCGTTTTGCGCGTCGCTTTTCCAATTCAGCGGCGTTGGGCGGCGCGCGAAACGTATCCAGTTCTTGCACACAACGCGCAGCTAATGCGGACAACGCGTTGGCTTCTCCAACAGGCACAAAGGCCAGAAAGCGCCCCAACCGCGCCAGTTGCAACCCCTCAAGTCGCGCAGGACTTGCATCAGCGCACAGGGTCGCAAGGGCGTCGGACAGACCTTGTGCGGTTGTGCCATCGGCCAGACGAAACGGCGGTTTGATGGTGCCATGAAACCCGTATTTGCGTGGTGCTTCAGTGACTGCCGCAACATCCAGCGCGTCTAGGTCGGGATGTGGTCGTGCAACCCCTTTGGCGCTGTCCCAACCTAACCAACTTGCGCCAAAATCGGCCAAAGGAGTACCAATTTCAGGCGTGTAGTAAACAGCGTAGCGCGCAAACATAGGCATGTCTTCTGCAATTCGAGATGACAGGCACATGCCACAAGAATTGACGATCGCCAACGCCAAGTTGACCCTGACAGGCAGGGCCATCGCCGTGGGCCTTACTTTGGATAGCCTAAAGACATGCGACGGGATCAGACAGAGACTGCGGCCAACAGCGTGGCGCGGTCGATTTCGTCACTGCGCCCACGCAGTTTCTCGGCACCACGCTCCAGCACCAAAAATTGATCGCCAAGGTCGCGCGCAAAGTCGAAATACTGTTCGACCAACACGATCGCCATGTCCCCACGTGCGCGCAATTGCGAAATCACGCGACCGATCTGCTGGATGATATTGGGCTGAATGCCCTCTGTTGGTTCATCTAGCAACAGCAATTTCGGGCGCGTCACAAGGGCGCGCGCGATGGCGAGTTGTTGTTGTTGCCCGCCAGATAAATCACCGCCGCGGCGGCCCAAAAATTCGTTGAGGATAGGAAAGAGGTCAAAAACCTCATTTGGCACTGTGCGTTCGGAACGCGGCAGGCAGGCGAACCCGGTTTCGAGGTTTTCTTTCACCGTAAGGAAGGGAAAAATCTCGCGGCCTTGCGGGACATAAGCCACCCCCTTTTGCGCCAACGCATGGGCCGAGGCGCGGCCAATTTCGGCCCCGTCCAGTTTGTACGTACCACCCGAGCGCGGATGCGTGCCGGAAATCGCCTTGAGCAGACTGGTTTTGCCGACACCGTTGGTGCCCATCACGCAGGTAACTTCGCCCCGTTTGGCCGTCACGTTCACCCGGTTCAGAATTTGACTGCCGCCATAATGCAACGTCAGGTCCGAGATGTTCAGGATGTTATCTTCCAAGGTACACCTCGATTACTTTTTCATCATTTGTCACGTGATCCAGTGATCCTTCGGCCAACACGGATCCCTCGTGCAGCACTGTGACTTTGCAGTTCAGACGCCGCACAAATTCCATGTCGTGTTCAACAACGACGACCGCGCGCGTCTTGGCCGCTTCGACCAGAATATCGGTGGTGTGTTCACGCTCGGCAGGTGTCATCCCAGCCGCAGGTTCATCAACCAGCAACAGGCGGGGGTCTTGGGCCAGCAGCATGCCGATTTCGAGCCATTGCTTTTGGCCGTGGCTAAGTTCGCCTGATTTGCGATCAAGTTGCTTAATCAGGCCGATCTCTCCGGCCAGTTTTGCCACGGCCTCAAAGTCTTCGCGCGCAGGGCGAAAGCGCAGTACGGTCCAGGGGCTGCGGCCATTTTTTAAAGCCATCATCAGGTTGTCGGCGACCGATTGATCCTCAAACACTGTGGGGCGCTGGAATTTGCGCCCAATGCCGGCCTGCGCGATCTGGCTTTCACTGAGTTTAAGCAAGGACTTGGATTTTTCGCCAAAAACCACGCGGCCTTCGTCCGGCTTTGTTTTGCCGGTCACAATATCCATAAAGGTCGTTTTGCCCGCCCCATTGGGACCGATCACCGCGCGCATTTCCGGCTCACCGATCTGGAAGGACAGATTGTTGATCGCCTTGAACCCGTCAAAGGTTTTGGACACGCCAGAGACTTCGAGAAGAGTGCTCATTTTTGGGCCTCCTGTTCGCGCAAGGATCCAGCATCAGGGCCAAGGTCCGCGCCGTGGCGGTTTGGGCTGGAGATCATATCAAACAACCCGCCTATGCCCTTGGGTGCGAACAACGTGACGGCCACGAACGAGAAGCCAAGCAACACAGTCCACCAGTCGACCCAAGAGATCGTATAGAAGCCAAGGTTTACATCGGGAGCTTGTCCGCCCGTGAACCAAGTGGACACCAGCGACACAAACGCCGCGCCGATCACCGCGCCATAAAGCCGCCCGCGTCCACCGATGGCGACCCAAACCGCAAGGTAGATCGACGCGATAGGCGCGATTTCAGCCGGGTTGATAATGCCCGCCTGAGGATAATAGAGCGCACCTGCGATGGCGGCGATCACCGCAGTTAAAGTGAAGATAGTCAGCTTGTAGGCCTCGACCGAGTAACCAAGGAACCGAACGCGCGCTTCGTCGTCACGGATCGCACGGATAACCGAACCGAACTTGCCCGATACCACCCATGCACACAGCAGATAGGCCAAACCCAGTGCAAGGGCCGATGCCCAAAGGAACCAGATCGACACAGTGGATTGCGGCACATCGCCAAGGCCGGGCAAGTTCTGCAGGCCAGAAAGGCCGTTGTTGCCGCGCAAACCGCTGTCGTTTTGAAACAGGTACAAAGAAAGCGCCAGTGTCATCGCCTGCGTTAGGATCGACAGGTAAACGCCTGTGACCCGGCTGCGGAACGCAAGCCAACCAAAGATCAGAGCCAGCAGCCCCGGCACGATGATAATGGCAGCCAGTTGTAACGGCAGGGAATGTGCGAAAGCCCAAATGGGTGGGAATTCAGATGCCCCGACAACGCCAAAGATTTGCGTCGCGATGCCTTGGGAAATTTCGCCTGACGTCGGAGGCAACGGGGCGGCAGCAAGGCTTTGCACCACGATCAGTTCGGTGCGTGCATACATCAACCACATGCCGATTGCGTAACCGCCAATGCCAAAAAACGCCATGTGACCAAGGCTGAGAATACCGCAGTACCCCCAGACCAAATCCATCGCCAAGGCGACCATGCAAAGGCAAAGTGTCTTGCCCAGTGTTTTGACAAAACTGGTGGAGATCACACCGATTCCAAACCCTTCAGCAAGGATGGTGACGCCAACAGTGAAGAGCGCAAGGCAAGCCATAAAGATCAGCACCGAAGGGTGGCGGTGGATGAAGGATCTTGTGTGACCGCCGCGTCCTCGTTCGGGGTAACGTTGCAGAGATGAAGAGGAAAGGTCGGTCATTTATCGAGGCCTTTCGAAGCGGACGTGAGAGGTTTGGTGTAAAAGCAGCTGTTTGGGTCAGGGATATAAACGCCAAAAGGTGGGCATTCATTGTAGCCCTCGGACTCGTACAGATATCGGGCAGGTGCAAACTCCGGCGCTGTGCCGGTTTCGAGCCAGAGACTGCTATGGCCTCGACTTGCGGCCGTTGCCTCAATCGCGCGCAAGATGGCGCGGGCAGTACCTTTGCCCCGTGCCTTGGCCGTGGTGTGCATGGATTTGACCTCTCCCTTGGCTGGGTCAAGCGCCTTCAACGCCCCGATGCCGATCGTTTGTGAACCCTCGACTGCGGCCCAGACTGTGATGTCAGGTGCATCAAGTTCATCGGCCGTCAGGTTGTGACAGCTGTCCGCCGGGCTGATGGCGTTGCAATGCGCATTGTGCGCCGCAATCACGGTCGCAACGCCAATGTCGTGAGGAGAGGTTATGTCGATTTTCATGACGTTATGCCTCCGCCGCGCGGCCCTTGAGGGCGATGATCCCACGTGGGCGGAATTGGATGAACAGGATGATAAACAGGATCATGTAGGTCTGTGCCGCCAACGTGTTGGAGGGGTTGAGGAACTCGATCCCCTTTTGCATCGACCCGACCATGGCCGCGCCCAAAAGCGTGCCCCAGATGTTGCCGACACCGCCCACAACCACCGTCATGAAAGATTGCACAATGTAATCAGAGCCCATTTCGGAAGTGACTTTGGCGTAAAGACCGATGGCGACGCCTGCGATTCCCGCGATGCCCGAACCAAAACCAAAGGTCAGCATATTAATGCGGTCCGGGTTGATGCCCATCGAGGATGCCATGCGTGGGTTTTGCGTGACAGCGCGCACTTCCAGGCCAAGGCGCGTGCGGTTCATCACAAACAGAAACAGCGCCAAAAAGATCAGCGCAAGGATCAGGATCGCGATACGGATGTAGCTGATTGATACGATGTCGTTGATCACCATCGACCCATCAAGCCAACCGGGCGCCGTGAGGGGCCGCGCTTGGGTACCAAAGATATTTTTCGCCAGTTGTTGAAGCGCGATGGAGACACCAAAAGTCGCGAGCAACGTCTCGAGCGGGCGGTGGTAAAGCCAGCGGATCACGAGCCGTTCCATTGCGACTCCGGCTGCGAAGGTGACCATAAAGGCAAGCGGGATAGCCAATAGGATCGACAAGGTGTGGTCAGGCACGAACAGTTGCACCACATACCCCGTGTAGGCCCCCATCATGATGAACTCACCATGCGCCATGTTGATCACGCCCATGACGCCAAAGG
>CAZJAW010000156.1:0-5983 GCA_964544035.1 uncultured Rhodobacterales bacterium | reverse complement strand
AACCCGATGCTGTGCTTGATGCGACACCTCCACCCTCCTCTACCGCACTGACCGACGACGCGATTGTTCCCGCTCCTGCAACGGAAGGCGGCGTCACGACGTCGTCACCTTCGAACGCGACAGCTGCCGAAACTGCTGATGCGCCGCGCGTAGATATCGATACAGATCGCATCAGCGGCTCCATTTCTCTTGCCGGCGGGCGCATCGACGATCTACGTCTGAAAGACTACCGCGAGACTATTGATGCGGACTCCGACATTGTCACCATGTTGGCCCCGGTTGGGTCGCCCGACGCGTATTATGCCCTGCACGGCTGGGCGCCGGGCACCGGGTTGGACGCGGATGCAGTTCCAACACCGAATACTGTCTGGCAATTGGTGGATGGAAATGTCCTAAGTACAGACAGTCCCATCACACTTGCGTGGGACAATGGCGCCGGCCAAGTTTTTCGCCGCACGATAAGTGTTGACGACGACTATATGTTCAACATTACGCAATCGGTCACAAACACCTCCGACGCTGCAGTACGCGCCGCTCCTTATGGCATGATCACTCGCCACGGAATCCCTGCAGACACGCGCAACTTCTTTATCCTACACGAAGGCGCCGTCGCGATGGCAAATGGCGAATTGGCGGAAACAGATTGGGATGACATCCAAGACGCAGACGTCAACGCGGAATGGGGCAGACCTGCTATTGTGACAGACGATGTGGCCGAAGGTTGGGTTGGTTTCACAGACCACTTCTGGCAAGCCATCCTGATTCCCACCGGTGTATCCAGCTTTGAACAAGCGTTGACCTACGCACCGCGCGCAGATGTGTTCCGGGCAATTACGCGTCTGCCGGCACAAGACATTGCACCCGGTGCGACAGTGAGTGTTGATACGCAATTGTTTGCCGGTGCCAAAGAATGGGAAGCCATCCGTGAGTATCAAGATGCAGGCGCGCAGAACTTTATCGACAGTATCGACTGGGGTTGGTTCTTTTTCCTGACCAAGCCGATTTTCTGGCTGCTTCACGAGATGAACAAACTAATCGGTAACATGGGTGTTTCGATCATCGGTCTTACATTGATCATCAAGGCGATCCTTCTGCCGCTGGCTTACAAATCCTACGTATCGATGGCCAAGATGAAAGAGCTTCAGCCGCAAATGGAGAAGCTCAAGGAAAGCGCAGGCGACGACAAACAGAAACTGCAAAAAGGCATGATGGAGCTGTACAAGAAGGAAAAGGTGAACCCGGCCGCTGGCTGTTTGCCAATCCTTTTGCAGATCCCGATCTTCTTCTCACTCTATAAAGTGATCTTTGTAACGATCGAGCTGCGTCACGCGCCCTTCTTTGGTCCCTTCCGTGACCTCAGCGCGCCGGACCCGACCAGCATTATCAACCTGTTTGGTCTATTGCCTATCGATGCCCCTGATCCGACCTCGTTTATGGCGTTGATCTTTATTGGCGTCCTGCCGATCCTTTTGGGCATCTCGATGTTCTTACAGCAAAAGCTAAACCCGGCACCGACCGATCCTACGCAAAAGATGATCTTTGCTTGGATGCCTTGGGTGTTCATGTTCATGCTTGGCGGCTTCGCAAGCGGGCTGGTTGTGTATTGGATCGCCAACAACACAATCACATTCGCGCAACAATATCTGATCATGCGCAGCCAAGGGTACAAACCCGACCTGCTTGGCAACATCAAAAGCTCGTTCCAAAAGAAACCAGCCACGGACGCCGCCAACAGCACAAATGCGCCGAAGAAAAAGAGCGGTAAGTAACCATGCGCGTCGCCTCGCTGTGCCGCTATCCGATCAAAAGCCACGGACGTGAACGCATTGAACAGGTTGCATTAAGCGCTGGCAAAACGATGCCCTGGGATCGATTTTGGGCGGTCACCCATGAGGCAACAAAGTTTGACAAAGACGCACCCGAGTGGGCGCATTGCCGTAACTTTATGCTGGGATCGCGCACGCCCGGTCTTGCTGGGGTCTGGGCGTCGCTGGACGAAAAAACGCGCTGCATCACCCTTACCCATGCCGATCTGGACGACATCACGTTTTTTCCGGACGAACCCGCAGATGTAACGCGGTTTCTGTCTTGGATTGCTCCATTGTGTCCGGATCATCGAGTTGGGCCACAAAACATCGTTAGTGTGCCTGAGCGTGGCATGACGGATAGCGCCTTTCCCTCGGTCTCGATCATGAACATAGCTAGCCATGATGCGGTTTCGGCAACGATGGATACTCCCATCGAAGTAGAACGCTGGCGCGGCAACATCTGGTTGGAAAACACCCCGGCGTGGGCAGAGATGGAATGGCTGGGCCGCGACCTTCGTATAGGCGACGCGGTTTTACGGGTACGCGAACGCATCAAACGCTGCAACCTGACCAACACCAACCCAATCACCGGCCTGCGTGATACCGACACACTGACAGCCTTGGACAGTCATTTCGGCCACCAAGACTTTGGCGTCAACGCCGAAGTGGTAACGTCAGGCAACATAACCATCGGCGCAACGGCGGAACTGATATGACCCAACTGCCCTTTCCCATTGCCGAAACGCCGGACCCTCAGACCGAAGAACGCGGCCGCTTGCTGTTCGCAGGCGAGACCGAATTCGTAAAAGGCGTCGTCGCTATGTCTGGCCTACCACCTGCTGATCGACTTGAAGTATGTTTCGCCGGGCGTTCGAATGTAGGCAAATCCACCCTGATCAATGCGCTGACCGGGCGCAAAGGTTTGGCGCGTGCCTCGAACACGCCGGGACGGACGCAGGAAATCAACTATTTCACGGCCCAAGACAGCCACTATCTGGTCGACCTGCCCGGCTACGGCTATGCGAACGCGCCCCTGCCCGTCGTCGAAAAATGGCAAAAGCTGTTGAAACAGTATCTTTCGGGCCGCCAAACCCTGCGTCGTGCCTTTGTTTTGATAGACGCACGCCATGGCGTGAAAAAGGTGGATGAGGAAATCATGTCCCTGCTCGACAGTTCCGCCGTGACCTTTCAATGTGTGTTGACCAAATCCGACAAGGTAAAAGCGGCCGAGCGTGAGCGGGTTTTGGACATCACGCGCACAGCCCTTTCGAAACATCCAGCTGCGTTCCCTGAAATTGTGCTGACCTCAAGCGAAAAGGGTGACGGGATCGCCACGTTGCGCGCCATCATTGCAACACTCGAGTAAGCTTGCACGCGCGGGCGCAAAACAACACAATCGGGCAGATATCAGGGGCCCAAGGACATGAAGACACAAGAAATGAACCGGGATTGGATCGCAACCGCCAGCACGCTTAGTCAGGCACTGCCCTATTTACAGCGCTATAGCGGCGCGACCGTGGTGATCAAACTGGGCGGACACGCCATGGGCAGCGACGCTGCGATGGAGAGCTTCGCCAGCGACGTGGTGCTGATGCGCCAGGTCGGGGTTAACCCGGTTGTTGTGCATGGTGGCGGTCCGATGATCAACACGATGCTGGAGCGTCTTGCCATCGAATCCGACTTTGTGAACGGCAAGCGCGTGACGGATGCGGCCACAATGGAAGTGGTCGAAATGGTCCTGTCGGGCGCGGTGAACAAGCGCATCGTGCAAGCCATCAATCGCGCAGGCGGGCGGGCCGTTGGTCTATCGGGCAAGGACGCCAACCTGATCACCTGCGATCAAACGGACCCGCAGCTGGGTCTTGTCGGCACGCCTGCTCAACTTGATCCTTCGATCCTAAGCACGTTGTTCGAAAAATCGATGATCCCCGTGATCGCTCCCTTGGGCGCAGGTCAAAACGGCGAGACGTTCAACATCAATGGGGACACGGCAGCGGGCGCCATCGCGGGCGCGCTCAAAGCGGACCGCTTGTTGTTGCTCACGGATGTTTCGGGTGTGAAAAACGCCGAAGGTGAAGTCGTGACCGAACTGACGGCAGACCAAATTCGCGCCCTCACCCAATCGGGCGTGATCGCAGGGGGCATGATCCCCAAGACCGAAACCGCATTGGACGCCATCGCCAGCGGTGTGCGCGCCGTTGTCATTTTGGATGGGCGCGCGCCAAACGCTTGTTTGCTGGAACTTTTCACAAACCATGGGGCAGGCTCGATCATCCGGCCTCGGTGATGCGTTGACATGTTTGGGCTCTCTGTGTTCGCTGTCACTACTCATATTGTCGTTTGACCGCCATTAGGCCGAGGTCACGCCACTTTCCAAGGACGCCGGGATGGACCTCAAAACGTTGCAAACACGAGCCGTCAATCATGGCCTAATGGTTATGGGTGCGTTTTCCCCCAAAGATATTTTTCCCCAAGATGAAGCGGCAGGACTTGTTCTGATCGGCGCTGACGTGGGGTTTTGGTCCATTTTCTCCCAAAGCGCAGAACACGCAGATGGCTGCCCTGATCCGATAGACAGATGGTCCAAACGCGTGATGGCAGAAATTGCAGATGGGACAAACGCCTCCCTTTGCTTTCCCTCAGATGGGCCGCCCTACGCCCCGTTTATCGCGTGGGCCTTGGCGACGGGCCGGTTCTGGCAAAGTCCAACGGGTATGATGGTACATGATACAGCCGGCCTGATGATTTCAATCCGGGGTGCGATGACGTTTCCCGACCGATTGCCTGACATCCCTGCGGGTTCCGAAAACCCTTGCGAGACATGCGAAGACCGCCCCTGCGTTGCGGCCTGTCCGGTTGGGGCTCTTAGCGGGCACGACGCCTATGATGTGCCCGCCTGTAAGGCGTATCTTGATACGCCCGGCGGCGTCGAGTGCATGAACAATGGCTGTCACGTGCGCCGCGCCTGTCCAGTCAGTCAGCGCTTTGCCCGCCCTCATGCGCAAAGCGCCTTTCATATGAAAGCGTTTCATAGATGACGCTGACTTTGATCCTGATGCGGCACGCCAAGTCTGCGTGGGATGATCCCCACCTTACGGATCATGAACGCCCTTTGAATACACGCGGTCACACAGCGGCCAAGGCGATGGGCGAATGGATGCGCGGCAAGGGGCATCTGCCTGATGTAGCGGTTAGTTCCGACAGCACGCGCACCAGCCAAACCGCCGAACGCCTTGGCTTTGATGTGCCGGTTTCTTTTACCCGCAAGCTCTATCTAGCTGGACCCGCAGTGATGATGGAGGTGCTGCACAACCAGACGGCACCTTGCGTCCTAATGCTTGGTCACAATCCCGGCGTCGCTGATTTTGCCGACCGTTTGGTCACCCAGCCACCGCACCATCCCGGCTTTTCTGCTTACCCTACAGGGGCAGTCACAGTCATTCGTTTTGATGCCAGTACTTGGAACGACATCGGCTGGCGCAATGGCCAGCCGATAGACTTCGCAGTGCCCCGCGAAGTGATGAAGTAAGGCGGAATTCAATCCGCCCGCCTTATGGGTTTAGTGACCCAGAATCTGGCTCAGGAACAGCTGAGTCCGAGGCGACTGCGGGTTGTTAAAGAACTCTTCTGGCTCGTTCTGTTCAACAATCTGCCCTTCGTCCATAAAGATCACGCGGTTGGCAACCTGACGGGCAAAGCCCATCTCGTGCGTCACGCACAACATGGTCATACCTTCTTCGGCAAGCTCAACCATAGTGTCCAAAACTTCCTTGATCATTTCAGGATCAAGAGCCGACGTCGGTTCATCAAACAGCATGATGCGCGGACGCATGCAAAGCGAACGGGCAATCGCCACACGCTGCTGCTGACCACCCGAAAGTTGACCCGGATACTTGTCGGCCTGATCCGGGATTTTCACCTTCTCAAGGAAGTGCATCGCGATCTCTTCGGCTTCCTTCTTGGGCGTCTTGCGCACCCAAATCGGAGCCAACGTGCAGTTCTCAAGGATCGACAGGTGCGGGAACAGGTTGAAGTGCTGGAAGCACATGCCAACTTCTGACCGGATTTTATCGATGTTCTTGAGGTCCGAAGACAACAAAGTGCCGTCCACTACGATCTTACCCTGCTGGTGCTCTTCCAATGCGTTGATGCAACGGATCAGAGTGGATTTGCCG
>CAZJAW010000155.1:0-6011 GCA_964544035.1 uncultured Rhodobacterales bacterium | reverse complement strand
TCCCTGTTTGTTCCATGATGACGTCGGCGGGCCTGCAATGTAAGCCCCACACCTTGACAGCGACGCAGCGGCACGGGCATCTCTCCGTCATGACGGATGAAACAGACGCTATCTTATCGCTGCTGCCTGCGCGCCTGAAAGAAGCGCGGCGCGTGCAAGGTTTATCGCTTGAGGCTGTGGCCAAATTGTCCGGTGTCAGCCGGTCGATGGTCAGCCAGATCGAACGCGGCGAATCCTCGCCCACCATAGCTACGCTATGGAATCTGACACGTGCGCTTCAGGTGGATTTTGCAGGCTTGCTTGAGGATGCCCCTGAATCCAGCATCGAAGTGCTTCGCACAGCCGATGTGCCCAGCATCGAAAACCACGGTGCGGGATGCACCATTCGTATTCTCAGCCCGCCCGAAGATGCCGGGCGGCACGAGGTGTACGAGTTACGCTTTACCGAAGGTGGTATGCTTGACAGCCAACCGCATCGCCGCGGTGCGCGTGAACATTTGACGGTGATCGAGGGCAAACTGATCGTCACCAGCAATGGTTCCAGCCAAAAGATCGGGCAGGGCGATACTGCGCGTTACGCCGCTGACGTTGCCCACCGCATTGAGGCTACCCGACCAAGCAGGGCCTTTTTAGTTGTGCAAGACGCGTAATTTCCGTTTTCACGGATTTTTGTCCGATATCACAACCTCCCTCATTTCGGAATCATTTCCGATATGTTAGATGCTCTTTCAAAGGAGCCCTGACATGACCACTTCATTTCTTTCCCATACCGCGAATATTCTGGCACAAATTGACGCGGATGGGATGACCAAGCGTGAACGTATGATCACCTCGCCGCAAGGTGGCCGTATCGATGTTGGCGGGCGCGAAGTGTTGAACCTGTGCGCCAATAACTACCTTGGGTTGGCGGATCATCCTGACTTGATTGCGGCCGCGAAGCGCGCGATGGACAGTCATGGTTTCGGCATGGCCTCTGTTCGTTTTATCTGCGGCACGCAAGATCTGCACCGAACGCTAGAAAAGCGGCTTGCGCGTTTTTTGGACAAAGATGACGCGATCCTTTTTGCCGCATGTTTTGATGCCAATGGTGGGTTGTTTGAACCGCTTTTGGGGTCTGAGGATGCGATTGTTTCGGATGCATTGAACCATGCGTCGATCATTGACGGCATCCGATTGTGTAAGGCGAAGCGCTATCGCTATGCCAACAGCGACATGGGCGATTTAGAGACACAGCTACAGGCTGCAAAGGCTGCAGGTGCGCGCCATATTATGATTGCGACAGATGGCGTATTTTCGATGGATGGTTATCTTGCCAAGTTGCCCGAAATCACAGCATTGGCCGCGCAATACGATGCTTTGGTTATGGTGGATGATTGCCATGCCACTGGCTTTATGGGGCCGAACGGCGCCGGAACGCCCGCCCATGCCGGTGTCGATGTCGATATCCTGACAGGGACGCTGGGCAAGGCACTGGGCGGTTCGATTGGGGGCTATATTGCCGGACCACAACCTGTCATCGATTTGTTGCGCCAACGGGCACGGCCCTACTTGTTTTCCAACTCCTTACCCCCTTCAATTGTTGCGGCAGGGATCGAAGCGATCCGGCTTGCGGAAGAGGGTGACGCTCTACGCGAACAGCTGTTTGACAACGCCGCATACTGGCGCGCGGGTTTGAAACGGCTGGGTTTTGATCTGCTACCCGGTGAACACCCGATCATTCCGGTGATGCTGGGCGAGGCGCAGTTGGCGCAGGACATGGCGGCGCGGTTGTTTGAAGAAGGCGTCTATGTTTCGGGCTTTTTCTTTCCCGTCGTTCCGCGTGGGCAGGCGCGCATTCGCACACAGATGAATGCGGCTTTGACACGCGAGGATTTAGACCGAGGGCTGGCAGCGTTCGATGTTGTGGGTCGCGCGTTGGGGGTTTTGAAATGACCAATGAAATGATTGCACTGGAAAAGACACACCCCCGCGAAGGGCTGTGGCAAGTGACGGCCCCTGTGCCTGAGATCGGTGCAGACGATGTGCTGATCCGTGTTAACAAGACGGGCATTTGCGGGACTGACATTCACATCTGGAATTGGGATGAGTGGGCGGCAGGAACAGTACCGACGCCAATGATCACTGGGCATGAGTTTGCAGGTGTGATCGTTGAACTTGGCGCAAACGTGCAAGATTTGGCGCTTGGGCAGCGCTGTTCAGGCGAAGGGCACTTGATTGGCACAACATCGCGTCAGTCGCGCGCGGGTAAGTTCCACCTAGACCCTGCAACCCGAGGGATTGGGGTGAATGAACAAGGCGCGTTTGCCGAATACCTTCGATTGCCTGCCTTCAATGTTGTGCCTTTGCCGGATGAGATCAGCGACGACATTGGTGCTATCCTTGATCCTCTTGGCAATGCTGTGTACACCGCGCTGAGTTTCGATTTGGTCGGCGAAGATGTTTTGATCACCGGTGCTGGCCCTATCGGCATCATGGCCGCCGCTGTTGCGCGCCACGTGGGCGCGCGCAACGTGGTCATTACTGATGTGAATCCAGATCGTTTGGCATTGGCCGAGCGGGTTGCCGATGTGGTCCCTGTCAATGTTGCGCAAGCGGAACTGCGCGACGTCATGCCTGGGCTAAATATGAAGCAAGGTTTTGATGTAGGCCTTGAGATGTCAGGCAATCAAGCGGCGCTTGATCAAATGGTTGAGGCAATGACTATGGGTGGGCGTATCGCGATGTTGGGGATTCCTCCGGGCAAATCGCCAGTGGATTGGAGCCGGATTGTATTTAAAGCGATCACCATCAAGGGCGTCTACGGGCGCGAGATATTCGAGACCTGGTACAAGATGATTGCTATGTTGCAAAATGGGTTGGACGTGTCCGAGGTCATCACGCATCGCTTTCATGCGCGCGACTTTGCGGAGGGGTTTGCTGCGATGAAATCGGGATCGTCAGGCAAGGTGGTTTTGGACTGGACCTAACCTGCCAGAGGGACCCGGCCCTTGTCCGTCAGTAACCAGCCTTGTGTGCCTTCGAAGACAGCGGCAGTCAGCGGATGGCCATAACCGGCCCCGGTGTCGAGATTGACTCGGTTGCCGTAATGCGTGGCCGTGTCTACGGGTGTGTGGCCGTGGACGATCAGCTTGGGGTGTGGGCCGGTGTGGTTGTGAAACTCTTGCCGGATCCACAACAGGTCTTCCTCTGTCTGGTCTTTGATCGGAACGCCGGGGCGGATTCCTGCGTGCACAAACATCAGATCACCAACGACATGGCTCAGCTGTAGACGTTCGAGGAATTTCATATGTGCGGCTGGCACGGCTGCATGGGCGTCGGCCTGCACGTCTTTTTCTCGCCGTTGACCGCTAGCATCCACACCGTAAGAGGCCAACGTTGTGTCGCCGCCAAGGCGCGGGTGCAGCCAATAAAGTTCAACCATCATGTAAGGGTCGTGCAGGATTGGGCGCTGCATGAACCATTCAAACATGCGATCATGATTGCCCTTGAGAAAGGTCCAATTGCGGCCCGTCTGTTGCCCTTCAATCAGCGTATCCAAGACCGCGCTACTGTCTGGGCCACGGTCCGTGTAGTCACCCAGAAATACGATTTTGGCGTCTGGCCCACCATCGGCATCAATCAACGCCAATGCGCGGTCAAGTTCGGCTTTCTGGCCGTGAATATCGCCGATTGCATAGATGGGATGTGACATAGAAAACCAATTTTGAGTCAGGGAATGCCTGTCGCTTAACGGGTTTAGCGGTGGGATGTAAGGTGCCGGGCAAGTTCGAGTTTAACGGGTGCCCGTATCTGACAAAAATTGTGCAACCCAAGCGGCACTTGTCGCATCTGCAAGCTTTGCTGTGGCTGGTTCAACATTTGATAGGTTTGCACCTTCGACCCCTAAAAACGATAGGATCTTGGCTAGGACCGACGAAGGGTTCGCGCTGAGGTCATTGTAAGTGACCCGCATCGGATGAATGTCGTTGGTTTCAAACCAGCTTTGCCAATCTGCATCTTGTTGGGACAATGAAGATACTTCAGCTGCGATGGCGGTTTGATCATAGACAAGAGGCTGCGATTCTTGTGTACGCTCACGTTCAGTACCGTCTGCATTGCGGTGCCACAGTCCGCTTTGCTGCGCGCGCACAAGCGAAACCGCTTGGGCGACTTTGTCCTGTCGCGAAAGATGGATAAAACGAATTGATCCAAAACTCTTCTTCAATCGATCGACGTCGCTTGAGGCGTTGGGATGAAGCGCGCGCAATTGGTCAAACAGAAACGGCGCGCTTTCGCGTTGAAGGCGTAGGCCGAACAGGTTGGTGTTTGCGGTGCCTGCAGAAACGGCTGCGTTGACAATTTCTGCGAGCGATGCGGTGCTCGGCAGGTTTAGTCCTTTGCGCCAGTCAGAAAGTGATGGGCGATGAAAATAAGACTCAGGGGCGCCGGCCACACCAGTGTCCCGCAGCAAGCTGCACAGAAATGTGCTACCGCTGCGCGGGGAAGTGCAAATGATGAAGGATCGGATTGCGGGCATGTTGGGACCGATTGAATTTCAGCCGTAGCTTATCCGAAAAATCGTAGGGCGCACTGATTGCGCGCCCTACGCGGTTACCCATCAGGCAACGTCGAAGGCAAGCGGTTTGACTTGGGTGAACATACCCGTTGCATCCAATGCTTTGATCACATCTGTCGAAATCGGATTGTCGATATAAAGCAAGGCAATCGCCTCGCCTCCGACACTGTTCCGACCAAGGGTGAAGTTAGCGATGTTAACACCGTTCTTACCCATCGTGTTGCCAAGTAGACCGATGATGCCCGGCACATCTTCGTTCGTGGTGTAAAGCATGTTTTCGCCAATTTCGGCGTCGACGTTGATGCCTTTGATCTGGATAAAGCGCGGCTTACCGTCGCTGAACACAGTGCCGGCAACAGAACGTTCGCGCTTGCTGGTGACGACGGTGACTTTGACGTAGCCGTCGAATGCGCCCGACTTGTCCTGGTTGGTGGTCGAAATCTTGATACCACGTTCTTTGGCAACCACGGGCGCGCTGACCATGTTCACGTCAGGGTTCGCGCGTTTCATGATGCCTGCAATGACGCCGCAATTCAGCGCCTCAAGGTTCATTTCGGATACGACACCGTCATACAGGATGTTGATGGCTTTGATCGGCTCGTCGGTCATTTGCCCGATGAAGCTGCCCAAGTGACCTGCCAACTTAACCCAGGGGCCCATGACCTTCGCCTCTTCGGCTGTGACTGACGGCATGTTAAGCGCGTTTTCAACGGCGCCGGTCAGTAGGTAGTTGGCCATTTGGTCTGCGACCTGCAGGGCAACGTTTTCCTGTGCTTCGGTGGTGGCAGCCCCGAGGTGAGGGGTACAAACAACGTTTGGCAGGTTGAACAGCGGGTTTTCTTTGGCAGGCTCTTCGGCAAAGACGTCAAAGGCTGCACCGGCCACGTGGCCAGATTTCAAGGCTTCGGCAAGTGCGACTTCGTCCACCAGACCACCACGGGCGCAGTTGATGATCCGCACGCCGGGCTTCATCATCGCGATCTTTTCCGCGTTGATCATGTTGGCAGTTGTTTCGGTCTTTGGGACGTGCAGCGTGATAAAATCAGCGCGCTGGACCAAATCATCCAGCTCTACCTTTTCAACGCCCATTTTCTCGGCCTTTTCGGAGCTAAGGAAGGGGTCGAACGCAAGGACTTTCATCTTGAGGCCACGCGCCCGGTCGCACACAATGCCGCCGATGTTGCCTGCGCCAATGACACCCAGCGTCTTGCCGGTCAGCTCGACGCCCATGAACTTGGACTTTTCCCATTTGCCTGCATGGGTCGAAGCAGAGGCTTCGGGGATTTGACGCGCGACGGCGAACATCATGGCGATCGCATGTTCGGCCGTTGTGATCATGTTGCCGAATGGTGTGTTCATAACGATCACACCTTTTTTCGAAGCGGCTTCTTTGTCGATATTGTCTGTGCCGATGCCTGCGCGCCCGATGACTTTCAGGTTGGTTGCGTTTTTAAGG
>CAZJAW010000154.1:0-6022 GCA_964544035.1 uncultured Rhodobacterales bacterium | reverse complement strand
TTGCGCCGGGTTACGTGCAAGGGCCGAGGCGACACCATAGACAGTGACAGGCACGCGCGTTTCGGTAAACAAGCGGTGCAACCACCAGAACCCGGCACGTGCACCATAATCGTAAATGCTCTCCATGTTCCAATGGCGTTGCCCCGACCATGCGGCAGCGCCGACAATCTCAGACAAGAACGCCTCGGACGCGGCGTCGCCATGCAACAGGCAATTCTCACCGCCCTCTTCATAGTTCAGCACAAAGGACAGCGCGATGCGCGCACCTCCGGGCCAAGCCGCATCGGGAGGCGTTGCGCCATAGCCGTAAAAGTCGCGCGGATAGCGTGGGGGCGTTTGGCCCATGGACTTCCCTTTGCAATAAGAGTGGAATAGCCACAATCTGAGCGAACACGAGGCGGGATGCAATGGCTGCTGGATATCTGACAACACATGTTCTGGACACAGCACGTGGTGTGCCTGCGGACGGGATCACCATTGCGCTTTACCGGGTATCAGGGAATTCACACAAAAAGATCGCCGAAGCTGTGACAAACGAAGACGGGCGCACAGACGCGCCCATCCTACCTGCTGGGAAAATGAAAGCAGGCCAATACGAGCTGATTTTTTTCTGCGGTCCTTATCTGGATGCAAACGGGCTGAACGACGATGACGTCAAGTTCCTTGATCAAATTCCGATCCGTTTCGGCATCACTGACGAAGAAGCGCATTATCACGTGCCTTTGTTGCTTTCGCCCTTCGGCTATTCGACCTATCGCGGAAGTTAGATTTTCTCGATTAAGGTGACATGCGACGTGCCGAACTTGCGCTGATCGACCGGCGCGAAACCCTCTGGCGCATCCATGGCCGCGTCTTCTTCCCAGACGACAAGTGCGCCGGGCATCATCCAATCGTAAACGGAGGCCAGAGCGCGTTGCCCCAGTCCCTTTCCGTATGGGGGATCCACAAAAATCAAATCAAATAGCGCACCGGGCCATGACCCCAGCTTGGTCGCGTCACTGCGCAAAACTTTGGCCTGCTCGCGCGCGCCCAGCTTTGCAATATTCTCAGCGATCAACTTTTGCCCAACGCGTCCATTTTCCACAAAAACCGCCGCAGCGGCGCCGCGCGACAGCGCCTCAAAACCCAGCGCGCCTGTGCCTGCGAACAAGTCAAGCACCTGCGCATCCTGAATCACGCCACGACTGGTCAACATGGAAAACAGCGCCTCGCGCACGCGATCCGGTGTGGGGCGCAGGTGTGCTGCGGGATCGCCTTTGCCGACAGAAACCAGCGGCGTGCCGCGCCAACGACCAGAAATGATCCTCACTTCAACAGCGCCTTAAGGTCACTGCTGGCATCCGCGACCACTGCTGGATCAGCCGTCTTGCCCGCCTCGATCAACCGCTTGCCTATCATATAGCCGCGCGGGTCGTTGGCCGCATCAACAGCCAAAAGAGTGTCCCCCTTGTAGTACCAGAACGACTTGGCCGCGCCACCATCGCGAGTGATCACGCGATCATATCCAGTGTTGAGGCCTGCGATCTGCAACTTCACATCATACTGATCCGACCAAAACCACGGGCGTGCCTCGTAATCACGCCCAGCGCCCATGATATTTTCAGCGACGCACTCGGCTTGATCAATGGCATTGGGCACGGATTCCAACCGTATGCGGCCACCTCGATAGGGAAAAGACGCACAATCCCCTGCAGCCCAGACATGGGGCACCGACGTGCGCCCCAACGCATCCGTCGCAATCCCATTGTCAAGGGTAACGCCCGCCGCTTCGGCCAACGCTGATCCCGGCGCGATGCCCACACCAACAATCACAAAATCCACTTCCAGCCGGGTGCCATCCGAAAGGGTCGCTCCATCCACGACACCCTCACCTGTGAGGTGGTCAAGACCAACCCCCTCGCGAATATCAACACCATGTTCAGTGTGCAGAGCGCGGAAAAAGTCGCTGGTTTCAGGCGCTGCAACACGTTGCAAAATGCGCTCGGCCATTTCGACCAGCACGACCTCTAGCCCCAGTTTAGATGCGACGGACGCCGCCTCCAACCCAATGTAACCGCCACCAACAATCAGGACCCGTGCGCCTTTGACAAATCGAGGCGACATCGCATCCACATCATTCAAATCGCGCACGACAAACACACCGTCAAGCGCACCGCCAATAGCCGCAGGCAGGCGATTTGGAACCGACCCCGTCGCCAGCACAAGATCACTATAAGTCAGCTCATCAGACCCCGCCGTTACAGTCTGCGCCACTGGATCAATCGCGCTCACCTCAACGCCCAAACGCAAATCAATGTCGTGCTCCGCGTAAAAAGCCTCGGGTCGCAGATAAAGACGCTCAAGCGGCATATCTCCCATCAAATATGCCTTGGACAAAGGGGGACGCTGATAGGGGGGAACGGCCTCTGCGCCGATCAACGTGACCTTACCTTCAAACCCGCCATTGCGCAGCTTGGCTACACAAGACGACCCTGCCTGCCCCGCGCCGATCACAATAACATGGTCCATAAGGTTCACCTTTCTTCTCGCCCTTTGCCGACCCGCAACCTATATCCCACATCAAGATGTAAGCAATTCCAAGAAAGGTCCAAACACCATGGCAATTTCCCAAGGCGACACTCTCCCTGACGCAACCCTGTCCTTTATGGGCGACGAAGGTCCAGCCACTGTCCAACTCAGCGAAAAGACAAAAGGGCGCAAAATCGTGATTTTTGCGCTTCCCGGCGCATTCACCGGCACATGTACTACGGCTCATGTTCCCAGCTTCATCCGCACAAAAGACCAGTTCGCCACAAAAGGCGTGGATGAGATTATTTGCATCTCCGTGAACGACCCGTTCGTGATGAGCGCATGGGGCGATTCGACTGGTGCTTCGGCCGCGGGCATCACCATGCTGGGCGACCCAGAGGCTGCATTCACCAAAGCCATGGGCCGCGAGTTCAGCGCGCCACCTGCCGGTTTGGTCGACCGCTCTAAACGCTACGCAATGGTGGTCGAAGACGGTAAAGTCACGCTGTTGCAAGAAGACGAAAGCCCCGGCGTTTGCGACGTCTCCGGCGGCGAAGGTCTGTTAAGCGCGATGTGAGGCGCGCCAAGTAAAGCATGTCATAAATGGCCTCCGGTTATCGGAGGCCATTTTCATTTGGATCATGTATGTCCATTTGACCCCTTAGCCAGCAAGCTTGTCCATCTTGCGCGCCAGCTTCGCATCCAATGTGCTTAAGCCCCCAAGATCATGGGTGGTCAATGTCACTTCCACCGTCTTGTAGACGTTGGACCATTCCGGGTGGTGATCCCATTTTTCCGCCCAAATCGCGACGCGCGTCATCCAGCCAAAGGCCTCTACAAAATTTGCAAATACAAACGTCTTATGGATCGCCGCCTTGTCATCAGTGACTTTCCATCTGTTTTTCATCAGCGGCGCCAGTAGGGTGTCCCGCGTCTCTTCGCTCAGCAATTCGCTCATTCTTGTTCCTCGATCTTGACTCGTTTGAACGGACCATACTCCGTCAATATGTCAATTTCTTCTTCGACCGCTTCTCGTTCTGCGACAAGATAGTTCGCAATCGCATCCGCAAAACCGGCATCTCCGACCCAATGCAGTGAATGCGTTTGCGTAGGTAAATATCCGCGCGCGAGCTTATGTTCACCTTGAGCACCTGCCTCGACCCGAGCCAAACCTTTGGCGATGGCGATATCGATGGCTTGATAGTAACACAGCTCAAAATGCAGGAACGGGTGGTGTTCGACGCAGCCCCAATACCGTCCAAATAACGTCTGCGCCCCAATAAAGTTCAAAGCGCCAGCGACGTACCGCCCATCACGTTCGGCCAACACAAGTGCCATGTCTTCGCGCAACGTCTCTTGTGCAATCGTAAAAAACTGGCGAGTCAGATAGGGCGTGCCCCATTTGCGCGCGCCTGTATCTTGATAGAACTCCCAGAACGCATCCCAATGTTCAGGTTGCAGATCATCGCCGGAATAGGTGCGGATCGTGCCACCAAAACTCTGCGCCTGCGCGCGTTCCTTGCGCATATTCTTGCGCTTGCGGCTGGATAATGTCGCCATGAACCCGTCAAAATCTGCATAACCATCGTTCAGCCAGTGGAACTGCTGCGTGGTGCGCCCCATCAGACCCAATTCGACCCCAGCGTCTCTTTCGGTTTCGGTACAAAAGGTCACGTGTAGTGAACTCAGTTTATTGTTTGCCGCCAATTGTACGGCCCCTTGCACCAAAGCAGACGTCCCGGTTTCAACAAAATCCGGATGTGTCAGAAAGCGCCGCCCAGTGGCGGGCGTGTGTGGCACGGCAATCTGCAGTTTAGGGTAATAACGTCCGCCCGAGCGTTCGTATGCGTGCGCCCAGTTGTGATCAAAGATATATTCACCCTGAGAATGCCCTTTGGCGTACATTGGTGCGACCGCGATGGTTTGTCCGGCCATAACTGCTTGCAGGTATTGCGGCTGCCATCCGGTACCGGGACCAACCGAACCACTGTCTTCAAGCGCTTTCAAAAACCGATAAGTGGTGAAAGGATCAATAGGGCGCGCACCCTCGGCAGCTTCCGGGCATGCGCAGGCGTCCCACGTAGCCGCATCGATCGCGTCAAGGTTGGGCAGAATGCGGATTTCGATCTCTTGCTCGGACACAGACGTTCCCTGATGGTTCACAACTACATGTGTGGTGGCCGGGCTAAGCTTCAACCAGGATGCGCAGCCAAGTAGCCCTCAAAGGTCACATTGTCGGCAATCTTTCGCGCTTCCGCCTCTGCCTCAGGCGATTTTATGGTCCAGCACAAGACATCTGCGCCTGCGGCCTTTAGCTGCGCGACCCGATCACGAGGCAAGTCTGCCGCCTCGTGACTGATAAAACTTGCCCCCACTCGGTCGAAATCAGGGATGGCGCGCAGACGAGCGCAGGTTTCTTTCGGCAAGGGCCAACCATCCGGGTCATACGCACTGGTGACCAGCCCACGTGGGATATTCGGGCACAGTTCCGCCATTCGTGCAACCGCATGCGGGTTAAAAGACATAACGGCCACAGGACCTGCGTAACCCTCTAACGCTTTCGCTGTTGCGGCCTCAAGCAAGCCAATGTCAGGGCCCATAGATCCATCCTGATCCTTAATTTCAATCAGCAAAGGGACTTGGCCCGCAATCAACTCAAGAATTTCTGGCAGATCAGGTATGCCTTCATCCCCTCCACGCAGCTGAGTCTGCGACAGGCTTGCAACCGATGCGGTACGCACAGTTCCAGCCCCATCTGCCAGCCGTTCAAGCGCATAATCATGAAATACCACAGCACAGTTGTCAGCTGTCAACTGCACATCGATTTCAATGCCATAGCCCCCTGCAATCGCCGCATGGACTGCGGCACGGCTATTTTCAGGACGACCATCGTTGACGTCATGCAACGCACGATGCGCCAACGGCGCGCGCAGAAAGACGGGGTCCAATCGCGGCATCATTTGATCTGAAAGATGCCTTCGATTTCGACTGCAACGCCAAATGGCAAGGACGCGGCCGACACTGCCGAACGGCTGTGCCGCCCCGCATCGCCCAGCGCTTCAACCAGAAAATCGGATGCGCCGTTGATGACTTTGGGTTGATCGGTGAAATCCCCAGTGCTGTTCACAAAACCAGTCAGTTTCACAACGCGAACAAGTCGTTCGATGTCGCCACCACAAGCCGCTTTGACCTGAGCGAGCAAACTGATCGCGCAAGTTTTGGCCGCAGCCACAGCGGCGTCTACATCCATGTCTGCGCCCAGCTTTCCGGTGATGAAACCATCCGGCCCGTTCGAAATCTGGCCGGAAACATAGACGATGTCACCAACTTGAACGAACGGCACATAGTTGGCGGCAGGTGCAGGCGCGTCAGGTAGCGTAACACCAAGATCGACAAGGCGGGCGGCAATGGACATGAGGGTATCCTTTCAAAGACAAAGTTCGCAGAGACGCTAAACCGACCAAGCCGCGGCGAAAAGGGCCAAGTTCAGGATTCGCGGAAAGCGCGGTTGAAA
>CAZJAW010000153.1:3425-6040 GCA_964544035.1 uncultured Rhodobacterales bacterium | reverse complement strand
GTAAAAGGCATTGGCTTTTTGCTCGGAGCCGGGGCGCTGGCGGTGTTTGGTTTTGTGCCATCGGTTCTGGGCATGGCCGCACTGCTTGCGGCGATCCTGCTGGTGGTGGTGCTGCGTATGCCGCCGGGCCTGCCTGCAGGGCGCAAAAGCGCCAAATTCAAAGAGGTGATTTCCACCGACCCTCGGGTCAATTGGCTGAGTGCTGCACGCATGTTCTTGTTTGGAGCGCGCGATGTATGGTTTGTGGTTGGCATCCCGATTTATTTCTATTCCGTGTTGAGTGACGGCACGCCCGAAGGTCAGCGCGCGGCGTTTTTTATGATCGGGGTGTTCATGGCGCTTTGGGTGATCTTGTACGGTGCGGTTCAGGCCAAGGCGCCAACGCTATTGCGCAGTGCTGGGCGGTCAGAGGCTGAGTTGGCCGCCAGCGCTCAGTTTTGGGTCGCGACATTGTTCGTGGTGCCGGCCGGGCTGGCCATGGCGACTTGGGCTGTGGGGGATGCGACCGTTTGGTTGACGGTCGCTGTTGTTATGGGGCTGTTGATCTTTGGCGTTCTCTTTGCGTTGAACTCGTCCTTGCATTCCTACCTTATCCTCGCCTTCACAAGTGCCGAGCGTGTGACAATGGACGTCGGATTTTATTATATGGCAAACGCCGCGGGGCGTTTGATTGGTACGGTGCTGTCAGGGGTGTCCTATCAGATCGGTGGTTTGCCTTTGTGTTTGGGCACCGCAGCGGTGATGATCGCGCTCAGTTGCGGTGCAATCGGGCGGATCAGCGACGAAAGCGGGCGAGCCAACTCAGCGTAGCATCCGTGTCGCCGCCGGGTTTGTATTCCGCACCCAAAGGTGTCGGCCAATCTGCAAGAGCTGCAAAAATGTAGTCGTAATCCACCTCTCCATGATCGGGCGCGCCTCGGTCGGGGACAGATGCGAACTGGATATGGCCGATGATCTCCTCGAGGTTTTTTAGCCGGGTTGTCAGATCCCCTTCGGTGCGACCCACGTGATAGCAGTCAAACATTAGTTTGAGGTTGGGGGCACCCACTTCGGTAATGATGGCACGGGCTTGATCTGTGGTGTTCAGAAAGTAGCCGGGCGCATCATGGCGATTGAGCGGTTCGATCAATATGGTCTTGTCGGTGGCGGCGCAGGCAAAGCGCAGATTGTCGATGAACGTAGCATGGGCCGGTGCGCCGTGTGCAAAGCCCGCCATGACGTGGATCGCACCGGTGCCTGTCGCGTTGGCGTATTCAATGGCTTGGGTGATTGCATCCTGCGCCTCTTGTTCGCGCCCCGGCAGGGCGGTCAGGCCGTTTTCGCCGCCTGCCACGTCGCCGCGCCGGGTATTTAGCCCCAACATCGGCAGTCCCGTTGCGTCAAGTGCGGCCTTAACCTCTGGCGCGGGTGTGTCGTAAGGCCAGTGGCATTCTACCGCGTCGAACCCAGCAGCTTTTGCGGCGTGGATGGCGTCTGGCAAGGGCCGGTCGGCCCACAGAAATCCAAGCTTGGCAGTATACATCATGCTCTTTCCCCCCGCAAGGTCAGCCCAGCGTTGCGCGCATAGACTTTGGCCACGGCCACGTCGTCTTCGCCGCCCAAACCCATTCCGGCCGCGGCGATGAACTGTTGCAGGGCCGCTGCGGTCACGGGGGCGGAAAAGTTTGCAGATTTGGCGATGTCGAGCACGATGCCAAGGTCCTTGGGCCAGATGTTGATTGAACTGAGCGGGGTGTAATCCCCGTCTACAATGTGGGGTGCGCGGTTTTCCAGCATCCAGCTTGATCCGGCACATTTGCTAATCACATCAACAAATTGCGCAGGGTCGACGCCTTGGGTCATGCCGAATGTCAGCGCCTCGGCCATGGTGGCGATGTGCACACCAGCTAGCAATTGGTTTACGGCCTTCATGGCGGATCCGGGGCCCGCTTTGTCGCCTAGTTCAAAAACGGTGGCGGCGGTGGCATCCAGAACAGGACGCGCAGCCGTGAACGCGGCGGGTGTGCCGGCGGCCATAACGGACAGCGCGCCTTGTGCCGCTTTGGCGGAACCACCCGAAATCGGCGCATCAAGATAGTGCACGCCGTGCGCTTGGCAGCGCGCTTCCATGTCTTGGGCGAAGGCAGGGGCCACAGTCGCACAGGCCACGACAACGGCACCTTTGGTCAATTGCGCAACGATGCCGTCTGCGCCAAAGAGTACCGCTTCGGTCTGAGCTGCGTTGAGCACGACCACAACCACTGCATCAAGGTCGGTTGCGATGTCGGCCATCGCCCCTTTGGCTCCGCCTTCGGTAATAAAGCGTGTCATCTGGTTCTCAGCGATATCAAAGCCGTAAGTTGTGTGCCCGGCTTTGAGGCAGGATTGAGCCATCCCATAGCCCATGGACCCAAGGCCGATCACTGCAGTGCGTTGGGGTGTGGTCATTGTGCTCTCCTTTTTGGGCCTGAACCCGCAGTGTTGAGGAATGATATCGCAAAGCACAAGGGCTGGTGGGCTTGTCTTTGGAGGTAAGGCTGGGTCACCATGCAAAAACGAGCGTAAGAAGGTGACATGACGGACATGGGCAGCAGATCGGAAGGTAGTAAGGGCTGTTGCTTGCCTGCGCGGGTTGG
>CAZJAW010000153.1:0-3325 GCA_964544035.1 uncultured Rhodobacterales bacterium | reverse complement strand
CCGTATTTGTCCATGGACGGCGAAGGGCCGTTGCGCAGCAAAAAGATCAAACCGTTCCGGATGGATGTGACCACCGTGACCAATGCGCGTTTCGCTGCCTTTGTAGAGGCGACGGGCTATGTGACCGAAGCCGAGCGCATTGGAGATTCCTTTGTTTTTATGCACTTCCTGCCTGATGATGCCCCGCCAAGTCAGGCAGTGGCAGACGCGCAGTGGTGGCGGGTCATTCCGGGTGCGCATTGGCGGTGCATCTTTGGCCCCGGTTCAGAAGATGCGTGGGAACCAGACCACCCAGTTGTCCACGTCACATGGAACGACGCGCGCGCCTTTGCTATTTGGGCAGGGGGGCGTTTGCCAACAGAGGCCGAGTGGGAACATGCTGCACGTGGCGGTTTGGGCGACGTGCCCTTCCCTTGGGGGGGCAAGACGCCCGATGACGACGACCATTTTCCGTGCAATATATGGCAAGGCCGCTTTCCCCAGTCAGATTTGGGATTGGATGGGTATCGCGGCACCGCGCCAGCACAGTCGTTTCAGCCCAACGGGTATGGGCTGTACAATATGGTCGGCAATGTTTGGGAATGGACATCAGAACCGTTCAAAGTGCGCTCGCTCAAGGCGTCGGCCAAGCGCTCGCATGCAGGCAAGGTTGGATTCAAGCTGAACAAAGGCGGGTCTTACCTTTGCCATATCTCCTATTGCTATCGCTACAGGATTGCGGCGCGGAGTGGCTCGTCGCCTGACAGCTCAACCGGGCATCAAGGGTTTCGGCTGGTTTATGATGGCTGAGTGGACGCGCCGTACCCCGCGCTCTGTCCAAAAACGGCACCGGACGTAAGTCTAGATCCAGCCGCATAAACTGTATGAAGCGCGCCACTTTCCAGCTTTCCGCAGGCCAAAAGATCGACGGCGGGGTACTTATCGCCGTTCATGGCGATGCCGGTCGCATCCATTCTCAAGTTGCCATGCGTGAAGGTCACGCCGACTGTTACTGGGTAATCTTGCACCGGTGTTTGCTGCGCAAGAGTAGGCTGAGCCAACTGTCACAGACGACAGAACGGTTAGCCCTCCCGGCTAGGCATGTCGATGCGATTTGCCGTTTCAATCAAGCGAACGGTGGTCCTGACAGTGGTTTTGGGATTGCTGGTCTCGGTATGAGTTGTCGAAAACCATGGCAGGCAACTGGAGCTTATGGATCATGTCGGGTGGCTTCGATCAAATTGCCGCCTGCTGCCGATCGTTCAAAGCAAAGGTGTTGCGCAGGACCAGATGCGATGGGTTTAGCTCAATCCCTTTGATCGAATGTGCGCTCAAAAAAAGGTAGCAATGTTGATTTACTGTCGGCATAGTAGCTGAATATTCCGGTCTTGTTCTCTCGATTGCATGCACCGTTTCCTGAACTCAGTGCCTCGGTGGCAGGGTCGGGAAGAAGGAGTGAATCCCTTTCCAAATCATGCACCATTTTGCAAAATCCCCTAATTTCTTTACCACGTGTAAAGAATATACTAGTATTTTTACAAAACATGGGAGTTTTGGAGGAAATGGACCGATCGAAGCCGGATAAAACGGGCAAACCGCGCATTGATACTATGGAGCATTTATCTGCGGCCATCGGTGTTTCCCGTCCCACATTATCGCGTTATTTTCAGGACCCTAAGCGCGTCAGTCGCACCTCCAGAGAGCGAATCGAGCAGGGGTTGGAGCAGGTTGAATACGTCCCAAACTTCTTTGCGACTCGGATGAATCGTGCCTCTACAGGCATGATAGGGGTCATCATTCCCTACCTGAACGATCTGTTTTTCTCGCGCTTGCTGGAGGCGATTGAGCTGGCTGCGATGGATGCGGGCTATAGTGTCATTACAAAATGTTCGCACTCGGACCCAGCGATTGAAGCACGTGCAGCAGAGACGTTTATGTCGATGAATGTGGACGGGGCGTTGGTGGCGCCGCTTGGAAACCATAGTGACCTGACTATGTACGAACGGCTGCGTTCCCGATTGCCATTTGTGCTTGTGGATTCACGCCCTGAAGTGATGACTGAAGTGGACTTCATCGGCACGGATCACATGCAAAGCACTGGTTTGGCGACTGAATATCTGGCGCGCGTTGGCGGGCCGCCTATCTTTTTGGCGATGCCACGGGTGAACTTTAATGCGATGTCACGCGAGCGTGCCTATGTCGCTAAGATGGAAGAGCTCGGCCTTGAGCCTGAGATTATCGGAACTGAATTGATCAACGACAGTTGGCATTTCGAAGCGCATGGTCAGGCCGTTTTGGATGCAGAGTTTTCCAACGGGCGGCTGACGGATCGTTCGATCTTGTGCGTCAACGACCGCGTGGCCATCGGTGCTTTGAAGGCGGCGGCAGCGCATGGGTTGGAGCCGGGAGCGATGCGAAAGGGCGGGTTGCGAATCGCTGGTCACGACGATTACCCGCTTTGCCCCTTCATGACGCCTTCATTGACCACCGTGGCGCAGAACGTGGATGCAATAGGGCAGGCGGCTGTCACCCGCCTGATCGAGAACATTCGCGGCGAAAAATCTTCACCAGAACAGACTGTTAAGTTATTCGAGGGCGTAATGAAGATGCGCAATTCGGCATAGTTTGCCTAATTTTGCTGCGCCGCAGCAACGATTTTCGATGTTTTGATTGACGAAAGCGTGCGTCACAGCGTAAATATGGACGCGTGTAAAAGAGGGAGGACTTCAATGTCTATCATGAAAACACTGCTGACCACTGCGGTTGGCGTTGGCCTTACAGCGGGTATTGCAAGCGCTGGCGGTCATGCAAAAGAATTGACAATTGCGATCGTGAACAACGGTCACATGATCAACATGCAAAAAGTTGCAGAAGCATACACAGAAGAAACAGGCGTCGCTCTGAACTGGGTATCGCTGGAGGAAGGCGTTCTGCGTGAGCAGGTCACATCTGACACAGCAACCGGTGGTGGCCAGTACGACATCATCAACATCGGCATGCAAGAAGCTCCAATCTGGGGCAAAGCAGGCTGGATCGAGCCACTGGAATTCGGCGCAGACTATGACATCGACGACATGCTGCCAGCAATGCGCAACGGTCTGTCCGCAGACGGCACCCTGTACGCGGCGCCTTTCTACGGTGAATCGTCCATGGTCATGTACCGTAAGGACCTGACAGACGCAGCCGGCGTTTCCATCGCTGACAACGACAGCTGGGACAACATCAAAAAAGCAGCTGCTGCTGTTCACGACCCAGACAACGGCGTCTACGGTGCTTGCCTGCGCGGTAAGCCAGGTTGGGGCGACAACATGGCGTTCATCACAACTGTTGTGAACTCCTTTGGTGG
>CAZJAW010000152.1:0-6054 GCA_964544035.1 uncultured Rhodobacterales bacterium | reverse complement strand
CAGTTCATCCGCGATCTGGCACGCGACCGCACGCGCAACCGCGTGCGCCGTTTTGGGCAGGCTTGCGTCATGGCACGCGAACTGCCCGAAGGCACAGACGCAATCTATGCGCATTTCCTGCACACCCCGTCATCCGTTGCGCGCTACACGGCCGGGCTGCGCGCGATCCCTTGGGCCTTTTCCGCCCACGCCAAGGACATCTGGACCTCGCCCGACTGGGAGCTTCGCGAGAAGTTGGATAAAGCCAGCATAGGTGCGGCTTATGGCGCAACGTGCACGGCATTTGGCGCGGATCACCTGAACAATCTTGCCACCACAACACCTGTTGATTTGGTGTATCACGGATTGGACCTTGGTCGTTTTCCAGACGCGCCGGATCGGCCCGAACGCATGCCCGGTGACCCCTTCGCAATGTTGTCTGTCGGGCGTTTGGTCGAGAAAAAGGGCTTTGATCGATTGATTGACGCACTGGCGTTGTTGCCAGACGATATTGATTGGCATTGGACACATATTGGGGGCGGCGCGTTGGACGCTGACATGCGCGCACGCGCTGAACGTCTAGGCATCTCTAAACGCATCACATGGCGCGGCGCTTGCGACCAGCCCGAGGTCATAGCCGCCATGCGCGCCGCCGATCTGTTTGTACTGCCCAGCCGTGTGGCAGAAGATGGCGACCGCGATGGCTTGCCCAATGTTTTGATGGAGGCCGCAAGCCAATTGTTGCCTATCTTGTCCACGCCTGTTTCTGCCATCCCAGAATTCATCGACACTGGCGTGCATGGTATCCTGTGCGATGACGACCCCAAAGTATTAGTGCAAGAAATCGCGCAACTGGCTAAGGCGCCGAAACGTGGTCCAGAACTTGCGCAAGCTGCCCACACGCGTCTGCATTCTGAATTCACCATGCAGCCCGGCATCGACCATTTGGCGCAGCGTTTGCGTGCGGTGATGGATGAATGAGCGTCGCTTTCTATGCCCCTTTAAAACCCGCTGACCATCCGACACCTTCTGGCGATCGCACCATGGCGCGCGCGTTGATCTCGGCCCTTAAACTGGGCGGATATGACGTCGCTGTGGCTTCTGATCTGCGACTATACGACGGGGCGGGGGATAGTGTCGCGCAAGATGCGTTGTTCGCTGCGGCGGCGGACGAAGCTGCGCGCATCATCGCGTCACCTGCTGCAAAGACTTGGCGCGTTTGGCTGACGTATCACAATTATTACAAGGCGCCGGACTTGATCGGACCTGCTGTCGCCCGCAGCCTTGGTATTCCCTATTTGCAGATCGAAAGCACCCGCGCACGCAAACGCCTTGTTGGACCGTGGGCACGCTTTGCAACTGCTGCCGAAGCGGCAAGTGATGCAGCCCATACGATTTACTATGTGACTTTGCGCGATGCTGAAACCTTGCAGCGCGATGCACCCAAGGGGCAAATTCTGCGCCACCTGCCGCCCTTTTTGGCGCGCTCAGAACTGCCTGCTGCCAGCACACTTCAGGGGGCGATGCTAAGTGTCGCCATGATGAGACACGGGGATAAGCTGGCCTCTTACCAGATGATCGCACAGACACTGGCGGCGTTGCCAACAACGCTGGACTGGCATCTCGACATCGCAGGTGACGGCCCGGCCCGGTCTGAAGTGGCCGCACTTATGGCACCATTCGGCTCGCGCGTGACGTTGTTGGGCGCGTTGGGGCCAGAGGCGCTTGCCACACAGTATGCTAAAGCTCGTTTGCTGTTGTGGCCGGGTGTGAATGAGGCGTTTGGCCTAACCTACCTTGAAGCGCAGGCGGCAGGCATTCCAGTTGTTGCCCAAGACCGTCCCGGCGTGCGTGACGTCGTGTTCTGCTCTTTAGTTGACCAAAACCTTGGCCCCGCAGGTATGGCTGCCGAAGTTGTCCGCCTTTATGATGCCAAAACGGCGCAGATAACTGGATCACAGGCGCGCGCGCGCATCGCAAAACAACACCTGTTGGGGGCCGCTGCTGCCATCATGGCCGAAACCATCGAGGCCCTGTTGTGATCCGCCTAGCCCTTCTGCGGCACGGCCATACTTCGTGGAATCGCGCCGGGCAGATTCAAGGGCGCACCGACATTCCACTGGACGCAGAAGCCCGCGCCCATCTTGCCGCATTGCGCCTGCCAAACGGTTGGGACGACGCCAATATCGTCGCCAGCCCCCTTAGCCGCGCCATGGAAACCGCCCAGATTGTCACGCAGCGCACTGCGACGGCAACCCCTGCGCTGATGGAGATGGATTGGGGCCAATGGGAAGGCGCACACGGTACCAAGCTGAAGGCCGATCCGACCTCTGGCTTTTGTGACATTGAACAGTGGGGTTGGGACTTTCGCCCACCGGGCGGTGAAAGCCCCAGCGACTTGCGCGCGCGGCTGCGCCCGTGGGCTGACGGTTTGACCCAAAATACGGTGGCCATCTGCCACATTGGCGTGATGCGCGTGCTGATGGCGATCGCGACAGGATGGGACTTTGATGGTCCCTCCCCTTTTCAGATCAAAAGGGATCGGCTTTTTATAATCCATATCAACGCAAAAACGTGGCAGGCTGAACCCACAGCGCAAAGGTTGGAAAGGCGCACGATATGAAAGTGATGATTGTCGTCACACATATGCTTGGTACGGGCCATTTGTCGCGTGCGCTGACACTCGGGCGCGCCTTTGCCGACGCCGGAAATCAAGTCAACGTCGTAAGCGGCGGTGGTGCGGTGGCGCATTTTGACACCACTGGGCTGAACCTGCATCAATTGCCCGCAGTGAAGTCCGATGGAACAGATTTCACCACGTTGCTGTGTGAGGATGGAACGGTTGCGCGCCCCGAGCATCTTCAACACCGACAAGACCAACTGATCCAATTGCTGAGCGATATCGCGCCTGACGTTCTGATTACCGAACTGTTTCCTTTCGGCCGCCGCATCCTGCGGGAAGAATTCCGCACCCTTCTGCAAAAGGCACACACAAGGACGCCACGCCCCATAGTGCTGGCTTCGATCCGCGACATTCTTGCTCCGCCCAGCAAACCGGCCAAGGCAGCCTTTGCCGATGAAATGGTCGCCGCGTATTACGATGGTGTTCTGGTGCATTCTGACGCCGATGTCGTCTCTCTTGATCTGAGCTGGCCTGTGTCAAAGGCGCTTGCCCCGTACCTGCATTATACGGGATTCGTGGCGCCTCCGCCCCCCGATGAAACGTCAACCACACGTGACGGCATCGTTGTCAGTGCAGGCGGCGGCACCGTTGGTGACAGCGTGTTTGAGGCCGCTGTTGAAGCGGCTGATCTAACGCCAGACATGTCATGGCTGTTGTTGGTCAGTGGCGACGAGGATCGCCGCGCTGGCTTAAGCGCCAAAGCCCCTGCAAATGTGCGCATCGAAGCGCCGCGCCCAGATTTCCGGGCACTGTTGGAAAAAGCGGCAACCTCTGTTTCGATGTGTGGCTACAACACAGCATTGGACGTGCTGCAGACAGGCGTACCCTCTGTCCTGATCCCCTTTGATGATGGCGGTGAAGTCGAACAGAGTTTGCGCGCCAAAGCGTTGAGCACCCAAAACGGCATCGCCGTGTTGCGTCAAGATGCGCTAAACGGAGCGTCATTGATCCGCGCAGTTGCTGACGTGCAAACCGCCACCAAACGCGCTCCGCGTGCTATCGGCATGGATGGCGCGGCGCACACTGTTGAAATTGTTCGCGATCTGTATGCAAGGATGATGCCATGACGCCCAATTGGTCCCCTTTGCGCACAGCCTTGGCCGCGTATCGTCACGACGGAGCCGCGTTGCCTTTGTGGTGGCGCGATGACGATGCCATCGCTCCGACGCACGCTCTTGATCAACTGTCGCAACTGTCCGCTGATACCGGCTTGCCCATCCATCTTGCAATTATCCCAGCCCATGCGGGCACCGCACTTGCTGGCGCGATGGACACGCGCCACCTGATCCCAGTGGTCCATGGTTGGGCCCACACAGATCACAGTGGCGGGGTCGGCAAAAAGAACGAATTCATGACCCCGCGCGCAGCAGCAGTTCCCGAGATCACCGACGGTCTGCAAAGGATGCAAACTTTGTTCCCAGATGACTTGCGTGCGATGTTTGTCCCGCCTTGGAACCGGGTCCATGCAGACGTGATCACCACCCTGCCCGGCATAGGCTTTTCGACGCTGTCTACCTTTGGCGCACGTGCGGCACCTAATGCAGTCGATGGACTGACCCAAATCAACACCCACATCGACCCAATTTGGTGGAAGGGCACCCGTGACCTCGTGGACGCAGACACGCTGATCGCGCAAGCCGTCCACGACCTTGAAGCACGCCGCACAGGCACACAAGACCCGACTGAGCCCTATGGCTTACTGACCCACCACCTAGTGCACACGGACGCAATCTGGAACTTTTCACGCGCCTTTGTGACCGAGATGCTGGACGGCGGCGCCACCCCTTGGACGATGGAGAAAACGACATGAGCAGACTGGAATCCATGCGCCGTCGCTTGACCGCGCAAATTGACGGCATCAACTGGGCCGCCGACCTGATCAAGGACACTCCAGGGGACGTGCTGGAAATGGGCCTTGGCAACGGGCGCACCTATGACCACTTGCGCCAAGAAATCACTGGACGGCGCATTTGGGTGATCGACCGCGTTCTGAAATCGCACCCCAGCTGCATCCCCCCCGAGGATGACTTTCTGCAAGGAGAAGCGGAAGACATGCTGACAAAACTGGCCGACGCGGGCCACAAAATGGCGCTCGCGCACTATGACTTTGGCCACGGCGTCAAGGAACTGGACGTCGCCGAGGGCGGCACGCTGAGCCCTTTCATCGCCGCTGTGATGACGCCGGGGGGGTTGGTGCTGTCACAACAACCGCTTGTTGGGCTGGAGCAGATCAAAGGCCCCGACACAATCGATCCAGAACGCTACCTGTTTTACCGCGCACCTTGACGCCCGCGTCACTTCACGATTTGGCCAATGATGTTGCCATTTTGGCAAGGGTCACTCTAAGCTGCTTCTGATGCAAGGTCACACCAAGTGACCAGTCATAGGGAGTGAATGAATGAAACTGTACAAGACGGCTACGTTAGCCGCCGCAGTGATGATGATCGCAGGTGCCGCCTTTGCCGCGCCGCTGAAACTGAAACCCGCCAGCCCGCAGCCGTCAGGTTTGAAATCTGGATTGGCCGTGAAATACGCCTATCCACCAGATGTCAAAAGCCTGAACCAAGCCACACGCGCTCTGAAACGCGCCAAGGCCGGTACACCGCTTAAAGGTTTGGATTACCGCGACACAGCTCCCGGTGAAAAAGCGTTGACGTCTAAACAGGAAAAGCATGTGGCTGCTGCGATTTCGGGATTTGTGAAGTTTGACAGCGCTGGCACTTACACCATCGACTTCCTAACCAATGACGGGCTGGATGCGCGCATCGGTGGACAAGAGGTTGGCCACTTTGACGGTCGCCAAACCTGTCAGGAAACCCGAGCGGTAGAGGTCGAAGTGCCTCAGGCTGGGTGGTATCCTGTCGAGATTACGTATTTCCAACGGGTAGGCACGTCGTGCTTGCTGATGCGCGCAGGTAAAGGCGCACCGGACTGGATGCCAAATTCGGCTTTTGGGTATAAGTAAAGCCTGACTAATATTTTTTGATGCGCGGTTTCGGAAACGGGACCGCGCTTTTTTGTGTGAGAACCAAATCGGATGTTGAAGAGCCGCACCTGTTAAGGCGGGGCAGATGGACCCGCGTTGCTTTGCAAAACGCTACCTCCCACCGCCATTAAAACGGACCGTTAGTTGTCCATTTTTAGTGCCGAAATAAATGCTTCCTGCGGAATATCCACCTTCCCAAACTGGCGCATCTTCTTCTTACCCGCCTTCTGTTTATCCAGCAGCTTGCGTTTGCGTGTGGCATCACCACCATAGCATTTCGCCGTCACGTCTTTGCGCATCGCTGACAGGGTTTCGCGCGCGATCACCTTGCCGCCAATCGCCGCCTGAATAGGGATTTTGAACATGTGGCGCGGGATCAGGTCTTTTAGCTTTTCGACCATCGCAC
>CAZJAW010000151.1:0-6068 GCA_964544035.1 uncultured Rhodobacterales bacterium | reverse complement strand
CAACAGCACATTGCTGTTGTCCATGTAGACAATGCCCAGCGGTTTAACGGTGCGGTCGGTTCGATCACCTTTGCCATCCTGATAGTCAAAGCGCACGCTGACTTCGTCCCATGCCGCCTGCCGCAGGATCCCGGCATCAATGCGCAATGGCGTCGGATCCCAATACCGGCGCGCATCCAGCACCGCATGTTTCAGGCGATGCGCCTGTTTGGGTGGCACCCGCGCTTGTATCTTGGCCAGGGCCGAAGTCGCAGCCTTGGCCAATGCAGGATCGGCAATCGCAGCCACTTCGCGTAAGCCCAGCACCAGTGCCTCCAGCTCGTCATTTTCAAAACCCAATGGGGGCAGGGTCGCGTCCTCGATCAAAGTAAAGCCAAATCCGGCCTCCCCATCGATCACAGCGCCAAGACCACGCAATTCGTCCACATCGCGGTAGATCGTGCGCAAAGACACGTCCATTTCATAAGCCAATGCCTGCGCTGTTATCGGCGGCGTCATCCGGCGCAAAGTTTGCATCAGTTGGAATAAGCGGTGTGTTCGGGTCATAGAGTGATCATAACACAAATGCTGACAAAAAATGACAGCAGTCTATTTACCGCGTGCGGCTGACTTTACGCTTTACCTTGTCACCGCGCCGCTTGGACTTTGCAGCCTTACGACGCGGACTGCGCCCGGCAGGACCACCACGCCCTTTGGGCAGCGACTTGCCGTCCAGCGTTAGCAGTTCCAGCGTGATACCCCCTGTTACCGGCATTGCTTCTGCCAGCCGAACAGTTGCGCGTTGCCCAATGGTAATGGTCAGGCCAGTGTCCGCGCCCATAAGGGTGTTCGCCTCACGATCAAAATGAAAATACTCAGCCCCAATTGCGCGCATAGGCACCAGACCATCCGCACCGCTGTCATCCAGTTTGACGAATATACCGAACTTGGCGATGCCAGCCACGCGCCCCTCGATCTCGTCTCCCACACGCTCACTCAGGTAAGCGGCCAGATAACGATCCGTCGTATCCCGTTCTGCAGCCATTGAGCGCCGCTCAGTATCCGAGATATGCGTACCTGTCTTTTCCAGATCGTCAGCATCCTCAGCCCTCAGCCCATCCTTGCCCCACCCATGGGAAGCGATCAGCGCACGGTGCACGACGAGATCAGCATAGCGCCGTATGGGCGAGGTGAAGTGCGCATAGTTCTTTAACGCAAGACCAAAGTGACCAAAATTGACAGGCCCATAATAGGCCTGCGTCATAGAACGCAGTGTCGAAAGGTTGATCAGTTCGGCATCGTCACTGCCCTGCGCCTGTGTCAACAAACGGTTTAAGTGCGCCGTTTTCAGTACTTGTCCTTTGGCTAAATTCAGCCCAGCCGCTTGCGCCACTTCGCGCAGGCTTTCCAATTTTTCAGGTGCAGGTTCTTCATGATTTCGGAACAATAGTGCCGACTTTTTCGCAACCAGCGTTTCGGCAGCGGCGACATTGGCGAGCACCATGAATTCTTCGATCAACTTGTGTGCATCAAGACGGTCCTTGAAGTTAACCGACGAAACTACGCCGTCTTCACTCAATACAATCTGGCGTTCAGGCAGGTCCAGTTCCAGTGGTTGGCGAAGCTCGCGCGCCTTAACGAGGGCAGCGTAAGCCGCATAAAGCGGACGCAAAACAGGCTCTAATAACGCTTCAGTGCGGTCATTCGGCGTACCATCGATGGCCGCTTGTACTTCTTCGTAATTCAAGGACGCAGGCGATTGCATCAGTCCTCGGTGAAACTCGTGCGCGATTTTCTCTCCTTGAGCGTCGATTTGCATACGCACTGCGATGCAAGCGCGCGGCACCCCTTCATGCAACGAACAAAGATCACCTGAAAGCCGATCCGGCAACATTGGCACCACACGGTCCGGAAAATACGTTGAGTTGCCGCGTTTCTTTGCTTCGCGGTCCAAATCAGAGCCAGGTGTCACATAGGCAGCGACATCGGCAATCGCGACCCAGATGACGTGGCCGCCATTGTTCTTGGGATCGTCGTCAGCATGGGCATAGCACGCATCATCATGATCGCGCGCATCCCAAGGATCGATGGTGATCAACGGCATATCTCGCAGGTCAGTGCGCCCCTTTAGACCCATCGGCTTTTGTGCATCGGCTTCGGCGACTACGTCGTCGGGAAAGGTATCCGGGATGCCATGTTCATGGATTGCAATCAGGGACACAGCCTTGGGCGCCGCAGGATTGCCAAGGCGTTCGACGACGCGTGCGCGCTGCAATCCGATGCGCGTTTTTGGTCCGGCTTGCTCAGCCTCAACCAACTCTCCGTCTTTGGCACCACCCGTCGCATTAGATGCGACAGACCATTCATTCTGATTGCCCTTATTGACGGGCAGGATGCGACCGCCTTCTGCGCCCTTGCGAAACACGCCCAGAATGCGCGCGGGATTGGTGCCTATACGGCGGATCAGACGCGCTTCGTAATGGTGATCGTCCGCTTTTACCAAAGTGAGGCGTGCAAGAATGCGATCACCTGCGCCCAAAGCCGGATCCGCGGCCCGCGGTATCACCAAAACGCGGGGTTCGACTCCGGTTCCATGCCACTCCATCGGACGTGCGAACAGATCGCCTTCGCCGTCCGGACCAGAGACTTGCAGCACACTGACAGGAGGCAGGCGATCCGGATCCTGATAGGTTTTCTTGCGCTTCTCAAGGTGCCCTTCTTCGGCCAATTCCTTGAGGATGCGTTTCAGATCAATCCGCGCTGCCCCTTTGATGCCAAAGGCCTTGGCGATGTCACGCTTGGCCGTCAGGGTCGGATCGTTGGCAATCCAGTCAAGGATTTCGGACTTTGTCGGAATACGGTTCATAGCCCATCAGGTAACACGCGCGCCAAATGGCGTCATGGCAAATCGTCGCTTGTGTCCACATCAGCCAAAGTGGCGATCAAAGCGATCTTTTTCCCGGCAAAAGCCGCGCGACTGTCACAAAGAGCATGTTCCGTCGACCAACGCACGCCATTCAGCATTTTAGGGTGCAAAACAGAGCCTAACTTGGCACCGATCAGCCAATACCCACCGTCAGGTGCCGGGCCAAACACAACGTCGTGGTTGCCCAAAGCGGCAAAACCATCCGCGATATGGCTGCGTGTAATTCCGGGAATGTCTGCCCCGATCACACAAACTGGCCCGCCAGTTCGGCGCATCATACGGGTCATTCGATCGCCTAGGTCGCCTCCACCCTGTGGCCACCGCGTGAAGTGCTTAGGAAAACAACGCGTCGTCATCCCCTCAACGTCAGGGGCAACAGCAAGAACCACATCCCAACGCGGGTCTTCGATGCGACGTAGCAGCCGCGCAATTTGATGGCGGAACCACCATGCAGCCGAGGTCATGCCAATATCGCGACCAAGGCGCGTTTTAACGCGTCCCGGACGTGGAACTTTGACCATAATCACAAGCGTTGGCTTCAAAGCGCACGTTCCATATCGCGGTGCGGAATGCCTGCGTCATCATAGATGGGACCAAAGGCGGTAAACCCCAACTGTTCATAGAACCCGAGCGCATGTGTCTGCGCGCCAAGCTTTGCCTTGGTTACGCCAATTTGGTCTCGTGCAACATCCAGACAGGCCTCAATGATCGCGGCACCCAGTCCCGAACCGCGTGCTTGTTTCAACACGCAAACGCGCCCAATTTTGGCGACGCCGTCCCCGATCAGAATACGAGCGCAACCCAGCGCTTCGCCATCAAGTGTCGCCAAAATGTGCAGCGCCTCGCCGTCCCGACCGTCGACCTCTTCAGCTTCGCTCACATTCTGCTCTTCGATAAAGACCGTGCGGCGCAAGGCATGACAGGCCGCAAGGTCATCGGTCTGCGAAATCAACCAATTCATGCGAAATAGTCTCGAAGAATGCGGCCATAGATGGCTTTGAGCTGCGTGATATGATCGATGCGCACATGTTCATCGACTTTGTGCATCGACTGACCAACCAGACCAAATTCGACCACTGGACAGTGATTTTTGACAAAGCGGGCATCTGATGTGCCGCCACTGGTGCTTAGCACCGGATCCACGCCCGTTTCGTCACGAACGGCGCGCGCAATAAGGTCAGACAATGCGCCCGGCGGGGTCAAGAAACTCTCGCCGGACACTTTTACCTTCATGTCAATCTGAACGTCGTACGCCGCCGCCACTTTATCCGCCTCAGCGCGAAGCCAAGCGGACAGATCATCTCCACTATGCATATCATTGAAGCGGATATTGACGGTCGCGCGGCTTTGCGCCGGAATCACATTGGTCGCCGAGTTGCCGGTATCAACTGTCACAATCGCCAAGGTCGATGCATCAAAATGGTCAGTGCCCTGATCCAACTCGTGCGAGGCCAATTGGTCCATCAAGCGCATGAGCGGAGGCAACGGGTTTTTGGCACGATGCGGATAGGCGGAATGACCCTGCACGCCCGTCGCCGTGAACCACGCAGTCATCGAGCCACGTCGCCCGATTTTGATCATCTCGCCCATAGTGTCAGGGCACGTCGGTTCGCCAACAAGGCAAACACTCATCACCTCGCCCGACTTGTCCATATATTCTAGTAACGCAGTCGTGCCGTCTGTCGCATCGCCCTCTTCATCACCGGTGATCGCTAGAATGACGGTACCATCAGGTGGGGTATCTTGCACAAAATCGATGGCGGCGGCGGCAAAGGCTGCAACGCCAGACTTCATATCCGTGGTACCGCGCCCATACATTACACCGTCTTTGACCTCGGCACCGAAGGGCGGCATAGACCATGCGCCAACATCTCCGACAGGCACAACATCCGTGTGCCCGTTGAAGCCAAAGCTGCGCGCGTGTCCCTTGTCCCCCCATCGGGCATAGAGGTTGCGGATTCCCCCGCGATCAGCCCAAGCGCAGTCAAATCCAGCTTCCGTTAGCAGATCGTGCAGGACATCCATAGCCCCGCCATCCGCAGGAGTCACAGATTCGCAACGCACCAGCGCAGCCGTTAACGCTACAGGATCAACAGGGGTCATGTGGTATCCGATCTTGGTCGTTCCGAAAGGGTGACAATGAGAGCGCATGGGCGCAACAAAATGAGTATCAGGAGGTGGATTTCTAAGCCAGATGTGATGAGGCTGTATGAACCACAACTAAGCCTAGTTTTCATTCTCAAGTTCAGGCTCATCCCCAAAAAACGGAGTCATCTGTGCTACGATCACCGAATTCTCATCCAACGCCCGCTGCATCAAACCACGTTCATCTTCACCGATCTCGTGGCCCTCAGCCTCACGCTCTGCCAAAGTACCATAACCGGTGACATCCAACGGCGCGGTGTCGGCCTGCTTAAGCAACGCAACGGTTTCGCGCACGGCTTCGGCCTCGTCCACACCGCTGGCAAAGCACATCAGCGCAGCACCAGTTGCATCCTTTGGCAGGCCGTCGCCCTTCTTGCGTCCGATCTGCACCACGAGGGTATAGACCTGCTGGCGCGACGGTTTCTTGGGCTTTTTCCCCGTGTCAGTCACGCAACAACTCGTTGATGGATGTTTTGGACCGCGTCTGTGCGTCCACCTTTTTCACGATGACCGCACAGTACAAATTCACGCCGTTCTTAGATGGCATCGATCCGGCCACAACGACAGAACCCGCGGGCACTTCGCCATAGGTGAATTCACCCGTTTCGCGATCCACGATCTTGGTTGACTGGCCAATGAACACACCCATACCCAAAACCGAACCTTCGCGCACGATGCAGCCTTCAACCACCTCAGAGCGCGCACCAATGAAACAGTTGTCTTCGATGATCGTCGGGCCCGCCTGCATTGGCTCAAGAACGCCGCCAATGCCGACGCCGCCGGAAAGGTGCACGTTTTTACCAATCTGCGCACAGCTGCCCACGGTCGCCCACGTGTCGACCATCGTGCCCTCGTCCACATATGCGCCAAGGTTCACAAAGGACGGCATCAAAACCACGCCGGGCGCAATAAACGCTGACTTGCGCACAACACAGTTTGGCACAGCGCGGAAACCCGCGGCTTTCCACTGATTGTCGCCCCAGCCTTTGAACTTGCTGTCGACCTTGTCCCACCAGCC
>CAZJAW010000150.1:0-6076 GCA_964544035.1 uncultured Rhodobacterales bacterium | reverse complement strand
GATTATTCCAGCCATGATTTTCTAAGCGATAGGGGCGAGACGCTTGGCGACGAGGACGAGCGCACCTTGGTGAACCTGTTGGTCGAACAGATCGAATTTGCGGATGTCGTTGTGTTGAACAAAGTCGCGGATGCTTCACCAAGCCAAGTGGAAGCAGCGCGCCAGATCATCCGCAGCCTGAACGCTGACACCAAGATTATCGAAACCACGCATTCGGATGTGGCTGCAAAGGAAATCCTGAACACTGGGCTGTTTGATTTTGAGAAAGCTCATGAACATCCGATGTGGGCCAAAGAGCTTTACGGCTTTGCAGATCACGTACCAGAAACCGAGGAATACGGTGTTGCTTCTTTTGTCTACCGCGCGCGCCGGCCGTTTGAACCAGAGAAAATATTGGCCGTTTTGAATGGCGACCTCCCGGGGGTGATCCGCGCAAAAGGGCATTTTTGGATCGCGACGCGCCCGAAATGGGTGGTGGAATTTTCGCTAGCGGGTGCGCTGTCTTCGGTGAAGCCTTTGGGGACATGGTGGGCGTCTGTTCCAAAGGACCGTTGGCCAGAGCATGACAGCATCGACAGCTATATGTCGACGCATTGGCAAGAACCTTGGGGCGATCGTCGTCAAGAGATCGTCTTTATCGGGTCAGGGATTGATTGGGCTGATATCAAGGGCCGACTGGATGCAGCACTTGTTTCGCAAGACGTGGCAAAGTCGCCGGACGCGCTGCCTGACTTCCCCGACCCATTCCCACAATGGCGCCAGGCAGAGCAGGCGGCATGACCATGGCCCAGAGCGTCCTGCACAAAGCTGCCGTCGGCGTCGGTGTGGCTCAAAACCCCGAGAACCTAAACATCCTGGCAAAGCCGGGATGTGCAGCGGCGATTTGGCAGCGCCAAACTGCACCAACCTTTCAAAAGTGGATGAACGGGCTAAATCCGGAGGTGCTGCCGTCTGCCCGTTTGGTGCTAAAGCCGCAAAAAGTGCCTGCTGCTTTGTCCCAATTGTGCGATGCATCGATGATGCCTGATGGGCCGCATCGGAAGCACCTGATTGAAGATATCACGGCACTATCGCATCTTTTTTGCGACTTTATGGATGCGCCCTATGTGCGCCTTCGGCTGAGCCGCATCAATGCGAACGCGTGCCGTAAGTTCCATATCGATGCTGTGACAGCCCGGCTGATCTGCACGTACCGCGGCACGGGGACCCAATATGGTATCTCTCTTGATGGTGCTGAACCAAAACGCGTCTTTACCGTTCCAACGGGTGCACCGATGTTGCTGCGCGGCACACTCTGGCCGGAAGAACCCCGCTCTGGACTGTTGCATCGATCACCTCCGATTGAAGGGACTGGAGAGACGCGATTGGTTCTGGTTATGGATCCGATTTTCGATCTGGAAGAAGAGACATGACTGGCAATCTGGGATCGACGACACTTCGGAAACGGCGCCGCGCGGCAGACCCGATGACGACCTTTGATGCGTTGCCTCAACCCCTGCGAAGTTGGCTTGCAGGCGCGGCGCTGCCTTGGTCTCCTAAATCGTGCAAACGCATTTGGGACAAGGCACGACGCAAAGGTCTGAGCGTTGAGGATGCCATCGCGAAATTGATGGAAGCAGAGCGGAAAGCCCTTTCTCGGGATCAGATTTTACCCTAGGGCAGGCGGTGGACCTATAGCGGCCAGAACACAAGTATCGCAGGGATGCTGACAGCGACGACGATGATCTCAAGCGGAAGCCCCATTCTCCAGTAGTCACCAAATTTGTACCCACCTGCTGACAGGATGAGCGTGTTGTTCTTATGCCCGATAGGCGTCAGGAACGCGGCTGATGCAGCCACAGCCACGGCCATCAGGAAGGGGTCCGGCGACACGCCCAATGTCTGCGCCATCTGGATGCCGACAGGGGCAGCGACGATGGTGGTGGCTGTGTTGTTCAGCACGTCTGACAGGCTCATCGTGACGACCATCAGGACCGTCAGAACAGCCCATGCAGGCATCCCATTGGTCAGCGAAACAAGCCAGCCAGCGATCAACTCAGTCCCACCGGAACTTTCCAGCGCAGCACCAAGCGGGATCATCGAGCCAAGCAAGACAATCACCGGCCATTCGATATGGGTGTAAAGTTCGGATAAGGGCACGATTTTGGACAGCACGTAGGCAACCACGACAAGCCCCAATGCCACAGGCAAGTAAAGCAGCCCAACACTGGCCGCAGCCACAGCACCTGCAAACAGACCGATAGCAAGCCAGACCTTTTCATCTGCTGTGACCGCCAAACCGCGTTCGGCCAATGGCAGCGCGCCCAGCCATTGCGTCACATCTGCGCCTGTGTCGCGTGGCACCAGCAACAACAGGATGTCGCCTGCGCGAATTTTGGTCTTGCGGATTTGCTTGGTGACCCGTTTTCCGCCGCGCGAAATGCCCATCAGAATTGTGGATTGCCGCCAGCTTAGCCCGACGGCCTGTGCCGTGCGTCCGATCAATCGGGACTGATCCGAAACCACGACCTCAATGATTTCAACACCTTCTCCTGCGGCCTTTAAGCGTTCTTCGCGTGTGGCTTCGGCCACGGCAAGACCAAGGGCCGCGCGGAATTCATCCAATGCATCAGGCGTTGCCTCAAGCACCAGCGCGTCATTGGCGGCCAGCAAAGTGTTGCGCGCCCGACCATAGCGCCGCTTGCCGTCGCGGATCAGGCCGATAATGGCGACATCCGCTTTTTCTGCGTCTTCTTCTATTTCGCCGACACGTTTGCCAATGAGTTTAGACCCCTCAGGCACCGTTAACTCGGCGATGTATTCTGAAAGTGCCTCTTGGCTGTCATCCTGATTCTCGCGTGCTGGGATCAATCGCCACCCGACAAGGGCCACGAACAACAGCCCGGAAATCGCTGCGATGCCGCCGACCGGGGCAAAGTCGAACATGCGGAACGGTTCGCCCAGACTATCTTGTCTTATCGTGGCGATAATGATGTTGGGCGGAGTGCCGATCAAGGTGACCATGCCGCCAAGAATGGTCGCAAAGCTAAGCGGCATTAGGCTAAGGCCCGGATTGCGCCCCGCTTTGCGCGCGGTTTGGATGTCAACAGGCATCAACAGCGCAAGGGCCGCGACATTGTTCATAAAAGCCGACAGCACACCGCCAATCGCACCCATCAAAGTGATATGGCTGCCTAGGCTGCGGCTCGCGTCCACAAGTGTGCGCGTAATTAGGAACACAGCGCCCGAGCGCACCAGACCTGCCGAGACCACAAGGACAAGGGCGACCACCAGCGTGGCCGGATGCCCAAAGCCTGAAAAAGCGTCTTCGTTCGGGACGACTCCTAAGACCACCGCGATCATCAACGCCGAAAAGGCAACGATGTCATAGCGAAACCGCCCCCAAAGCAGCATGCCAAAAACTGTACCGAAGAGGGAAAAGAGTATGATTTGATCTGTGCTCATAAGCGGCACGTTAGGGCCGTGTGCGCGCAGTGACCAGTGGGATTTTTTGGGTTTTTGTCCCCTATGTGTGACTGCTCTGTGTATTTTTTCGACGAAAATAGGCGAGTGCGTGCACAAATTCTGAGCCGCCGGGTGGGTGTTCTGTGGTTTGCAGGCATGTACGCCGGGCTTGCCCCCCTTTGACGGAATGTCCTATAGCATCGCGCAACAGTATATCCGCAAATGGTAAGACAGGAGGCTCTGATGGCAGGCCACTCAAAATGGGCAAACATTCAGCACCGCAAGGGACGGCAGGACAAAATCCGTGCCAAGCTGTTTTCCAAAATGTCCAAAGAGATCACCATTGCCGCCAAGATGGGCGACCCCGATCCCGACAAAAACCCGCGTCTGCGTCTGGCTGTGAAAGAGGCCAAGTCCAATTCCGTCCCCAAGGACGTGATCGATCGCGCTATTCGGAAATCGGAAGCTGGCGAAGGCGACGATTATGAAGAAATCCGCTATGAAGGCTATGGCCCAAATGGTGTGGCTGTAATCGTTGAGGCGATGACCGACAATCGCAACCGCACGGCTTCGACAGTGCGGTCTACCTTTACTAAGAATGGCGGCAATCTGGGTGAGACGGGCAGCGTCGGATTTATGTTCGATCGCAAAGGCGCGGTCAGCTATCCCGCTGCGGTCGGTGACGCGGATACTGTAATGATGGCTGCCATCGAAGCGGGGGCCGAGGATGTAGAATCTTCGGACGACGGACATGTGATCTGGTGTGCAGATACCGATCTGCATGATGTGTCTAATGCGCTTGAGGCGGAATTGGGGGAGTCAGAGTCCACCAAGCTGGTTTGGCGCCCCACTACGACGACCGAAATGGACCTAGAGGCGATGCAAAAGCTGATGAAGTTGATGGACGCGTTGGAAGATGATGACGACGTGCAGCAAGTCACCACCAACTTTGAAGCCAGCGACGAGGTCATGGCGCAGCTTGAAGAAGGCTAAGCGCCGACCAATTTGCCCTATTGAAAAGAAAAACGCCGCTCTGATGTCCAGACGCGGCGTTTTTCTTTGTGGGTGTGAAACGGCTTACAGAAACAACTGACGTGCCGCTTTGCTCCAGCTGGGGGACGCTGCACTTTGTGGGCCGGGTGTTTGGCGACGCAGGCGGCGCATCAGGCCTTTTACATCGTTCAGGCGTGTGCGCGCAGCACTGCCCCCGGCGCGGCTTTGAACGGACAGGATTTTTTCTTGCGTCTGCAACGCAGTCTCGATCAGCTCAAGGTCGTGTGCCGTCAGATCAACGCTGTGAATCTCGTCCGCCATTGGTTTCATCCTCACTTCTACTTGCCCAGTTTTATGCGCTATTATGGCGCTTACGCTAATCATCCATGTTCAGATCACCGTGATAAGCGTTTCAGGTGACGCATGCGTGCATCACAAAATGTGTTCGATTTTATGGATATAGGGTGGGTGTCTGGTGATTGCGCCCCCCATTTCTGCATGGCCGCGTTGCAAAAAGCGTATAGCTTGCAGGGGCTTGTGCCGCGCAGATCATGCAAGTACGCAAGGCTGGTACGGGCAGGGCACAAAGTGGCATCATTCTTACCAGGATTTTTTCTTTCTTTATCTCTGATCCTCGCGATTGGGGCGCAGAATGCCTTTGTGTTGCGTCAAGGGATACGGCGTGCGCATGTGTTTTGGGTCTGTCTGACCTGCGCGGCTATGGATGCGCTGTTGATTACAGGCGGGGTCGCTGGCTTTGGCGCGCTGGCCCAGGCGGTGCCGTGGTTTGAACCGGTTATGCGCTATGGTGGTGCTGCGTTTTTGCTGTGGTATGGCTGGCAAAACGCGCGCTCAGCTTGGCGCGGCGGCACAGCTTTGGAAGCGAGCGGTGCAGAAGCCCAAAGCTTGCGAAGTGCAATACTGACGTTGTTGGCGCTGACCTTTTTGAACCCACACGTATATCTGGACACCGTTGTGTTGATTGGTTCGATTTCATCACAATACGATGACAAGTTGCTGTTTGGTGTCGGCGCGGCGCTGGCCAGCTTTGTGTTCTTCTTTGCGTTGGGGTACGGCGCGCGCCTGTTGGCGCCGCTGTTTCGCAATCCACGTGCGTGGCAAGTGCTGGATGCAATCATTGCGCTGACCATGTGGGCCATCGCATTGAAACTGCTTTACCTTTGAACCTGCGCAACGGGCTTGCAAGCCTGCGCACCAACCCGCAAAGAAGATCTATGCAACACAGTGAACCCAAACCCCTTACGGGCATATTTTGGATGCTTGTGACGGGCCTGTGCTTTGTCGCCGTCACGGCACTGGTCAAGTATATGGGGCCGCGTGTGCCTCCGGCTGAGGCGGCGTTTTTACGCTATCTTCTGGGTCTTGTTTTTCTATTGCCGATGGTGCCGGCGGTACGTGCATCACGCTTGACCACACGCCAATGGCGGCTGTTCACGCTGCGCGGCGCGTTTCATTCGGGCGGAGTGATATTGTGGTTTTTCGCGATGACTCGCATCCCGATCGCCGAAGTGACTGCGATGAACTACCTCGCCCCTGTCTACGTCAGCATCGGGGCGGCGTTGTTTCTGGGCGAAAAGCTGGCCTTGCGCCGGATCGCTGCGATTACGGTGGCTCTGAT
>CAZJAW010000149.1:0-6159 GCA_964544035.1 uncultured Rhodobacterales bacterium | reverse complement strand
CAGATCAACAGTAAAGCCACCTTTGACACGGCCAAAGATCGCGCCTTCGACGCGCGCTTCACCTGCATAGGCAGTTTCCAGACGATCCCAAGCTTCTTCACGGCGCGCCATTTCACGCGAAATGACGGCCTCGCCCTTGGCATTCTCAGCCGAACGCAAGAAGACTTCCACTTCATCGCCAACAGCGATTTCAGGGGCTTCACCGGGATTTGCAAATTCTTTGAGTTCGACACGGCCTTCCATCTTGTAGCCGACGTCGATGATGGCCTGACCCGCTTCGATTGCGAGTACTTTGCCTTTAACGACAGACCCCTCTTCGGGTGTGTCCATTTCGAAGCTTTCTTCAAGGAGGGCTTCGAATTCCTCCATCAATTTATCAGCCATGTGGCGTCGTTTTCCTTTTAGGTCTTGTTTCTGGCCGCGCGGTTGTCTCCGCCGGTCTTCGGGTTTCATTACGCGTGCCTTTAATACAAAAAGGACTGGCAACCCAGCCTTTTTTTCGTGTTTTTTTACACTGTCCTTTGGCGGTGGAGCATCTGTTCAAAAACACGCAACATGATGTGGGCAGCCGTACCGTCACCGACGACGTCACCAAATCACTCGGATTCACCATCGTGTGTGAATGCGAGGCCCCTCGCGCCCAGCCGCAGCATCAAATCCAACAGTTGAGGAATTTACGGCGGCCTGTTCTCGCTGGACGATTTGTTAGTGATCAGTAAAACTGCCAGACGGGGCCTAAAGCTCCTGTCCTTTTTCCAGCAAGTCATCCAGCAACTCACGATATATATCGTTGCTGTCGCCGCCACCAAATGTGAGCGCTCCGCCGGAATAGGTCTGCCCATAGGTGCGAGCCACATTGATGGTCTGTATGAAGGCTGACAAAAGCTGTTCCCTCTCAAGAGAACTAAGGGGATGAATGAACACACCCCATAACCGCCCTTGCGCAACGGCATAGCGCGCATCAAGGGCTGAATCAAAATTCGCCTGCATTAGACGCATCAGCTCGTCTTGGGACAACCCGTCCGCTGAACGGATCGGCACCATGGCCCGCATCCGATTGGCAGTCGGATCCGCAACCACCATCAGCGGGATATCATCGATCGTAAATTGAATAGAGTTGCCTGAGGCTTGCGCGTCAGAGTCGATGAGCAGAATAATTTCAGCCATCCGCTGCATCGTCATCGGCGCCTCAGGCTCGGCTTGCGCTTGTGCTTCTGGTCCGTCGATTTGGGGCGTTTGGCTTTCAGCGCTGGGGCTGTCGGTATCTTGTGCCGCGATCATTGTCGCCGCAGCGCCAAGCGAAAGTGCCAGCAAAGCCGGAGTGATAAAACGCAAATTCATGTCAACAAGACCTTTCCTCGGATATGAAAAGGCTATGCCAGCAGCCGATCAAAAGCCATGCACCGTTTGGTGAAAAACACGCACTACCCTCGAAATGACAGTTCAATCGTCACCCAACGCCTTAGAATGCGTCGCACCCACAGCAAACTATGGGTGTTGTCGCGCGCAAGACGGAAAGCACTATAGATTTGATTTCAGTGCGTCTGCCAAATCGGTGCGTTCCCAACTGAAACCACCATCTGCCTCAGGGGCCCGTCCGAAGTGTCCATAGGCCGCTGTACGTGCATAAATTGGCTTGTTCAGCGACAGGTGCTCGCGAATTCCGCGCGGCGTGAGGTCCATGGCGCGCGCGACTGCGTGCTCGATTGCTGCATCGCCAACCTCGCCAGTCCCAAACGTATCGCAGTAGATAGAAAGCGGTTTGGACACCCCGATGGCATAAGACAGCTGGATTGTGCATTTTTCCGCCAAGCCAGCCGCAACCACGTTCTTCGCAAGATAGCGCGCCGCATAGGCCGCCGAGCGATCAACCTTGGTTGGATCTTTGCCCGAGAACGCGCCACCGCCATGCGGAGCCGCCCCGCCATAGGTATCAACGATGATCTTACGACCCGTAAGGCCCGCATCGCCGTCAGGACCACCAATCACAAACTTACCCGTAGGGTTTACGTGCCACTCGGTCGCGTCGGTCAGCCAGCCTTCGGGAAGCACTTCGTGGAAATAAGGCGCGACAATCGCGCGGATATCTTCACTGCTCAGGCTCTCATCCAAATGCTGCGTGGACAACACAAGCGAGGACACGCCAACTGGCTTGCCATCACGGTAAGTCACAGAGAGTTGCGATTTAGCATCCGGGCCCAGAGCAGATTCTGTGCCGTCTTTGCGCACTTCCGCCAAGCGGCGCAGAATCGCGTGGGCATAATGAATAGGCGCAGGCATGAGTTCTGGCGTTTCATTGGTGGCAAAACCGAACATGATACCTTGGTCGCCCGCCCCTTCGTCCTTGTCGGCCGCGGCATCAACACCTTGGGCAATATGGGCGGATTGTTCGTGCAAAAGGTTTGTAATCTCGCAGGTTTTCCAGTGGAACTTATCCTGCTCGTAACCGATGTCCTTGATGCAGGCGCGCGCGATCCCATCGATTTTGCCCATATAATCGTGCAGTTTGTCCTGATCGCTCAGACCGACCTCGCCGCCGATGACCACTCGATTGGTGGTGGCGAATGTCTCGCAGGCGACGCGGGCTTCCGGCTCTTCGGACAAAAAGGCGTCCAGCACAGCATCCGAAACGCGGTCGCAGACCTTATCGGGGTGACCTTCGGAAACGGATTCCGAGGTGAAGGTATAATTCTGGCGGGACATGTGTGCTCCAATCAAATTGCATCTGTCGCGTCAGGAAGCCGTTGCGACCGTTCAAACGCACTTATTCACCAGATCAGGGCGCGTCAATGCCAACCGCGCGACGCAGGATGGCGCGGCGCAACACCAGCGTGATCATTCCGACAAATAAAAATGCGACCCAAGGCATATCGCCGGTGCGTGCATAAACCGTTACTGCGCTTGGTTCGGGCAGCGCGGCATCCAGATAGCCCGCCGTGTTCAAGGCCAGTGACGCCGTCACACGCCCCTTGGGGTCAATCATCGCTGAAATGCCCGTATTGGCGGCGCGCACCATTGGCAGGCCCTGTTCAATTGCCCGCATTCGCGCCTGCGCAAGATGCTGCTGCGGACCAGAACGCGCGCCGAACCACGCGTCATTGGTCAACTGCATCAGGAACGCCGGGCGGGATGGCGTGTTTCCGACATCATGGGCAAAAACTGCCTCGTAGCAGATCAGCGGCAACGCCGTGCCCAGATCACCAAAATCAAGCACTTGTGGCCCCGGTCCAGCAGAATATCCCCCTTGTGCGCGCATCGCCAGACCGCCGACATTGATGCGCCGAAACAGCCATGCGGCGGGCATATATTCGCCAAAGGGCACGAGGTGGTGCTTGTCGTAAGTCTGTGTCACCTGCCCCGCCGCGTCGAGCACCACGAGGGAATTGAAATAGGCAGTGTCGTCGCGCCTTTGGATGCCCAGCACAACAGGCGTGCCGCGTGCGGCTTCGGCGATGACGTCAAAGGCGGGTTGCGCAGTGTCCACCAAATAAGGAAGCGCCGTTTCCGGCCAAAGGATCAGATCAGGGTCACCCGGCGCGGCCGTATAGTCGATCTGACGATTGACAAATATCGGGATTTTATCTGCGTCCCATTTCTCGTCCTGCGGTGCGTTGGGCTGAACGAGACGGATGGTGTGTGCCGTCAATGGACTGTCATCGCTTGATGCCGGGATCAACAACGACAGGGCCAAGGTTGCAATGACTGCAAATCCGACCCCTGCTTTGGGCAGCGATATCAACGCAGCCACACTACACACCATAGCCAGCATCAACCCATGTGGACCGAGCCACGCCAATCCCTGCCCGGCCCATGCATCAACCAAAACCTGAGGCGGCGCGGCCCACGGGAAGCCAGTAAATAGGTAAGCGCGCAACAGCTCCGCGCTGCTCCAAGCGACAACAAGGGCAATGACACTGCCCTCAGCCCAGCGGGAAAAGGCCAAAGCGCCCCCCCAAAACACGCCCAACAGCAAGCCCAGCAGCACCAATGCAAAAGGTGCCATCCAACCTGTCGTCGCCGCATCGACTTGAAATGGCTCAGTAATCCAAGTGAGTGTCAGGGCAAAGTAGCCAAAGCCAAGCCCCCAGCCGTTTCTGAATGCCGAACGCACAGTCGTCGCGGCCTGCAACAAGACAAAGCCTGCCGCCAGCGGGATCATGATCGCGGGGGCAAAGCCAAAAGGCGCATGCGCCAAAGCGCCAATCGCACCGCATAGCACCGCAAGCCCAAGTTGCACCCATCGCGACAACTGCGCGACACGCGCCGCAACAAGGATCATTCGGCGGCGTCCTGCCCAGCCAGTCGCACACGCAAGCGCATGATGCGACGCGGATCTGCTTCGACAACTTCGAATTCAGGGCCATCCGGGTGCTGCACCACTTCGCCGCGCGCAGGCACACGGCCTGCCAACATGACGACAAGGCCACCGAGCGTGTCGATCTCTTCCTCATCTACATCATCGTGCGTGGTGAGGGACACACCTACTGCTGTCTCAAATTCATCCAAGGGCGTTTTAGCAAGGGCCAGATAGCAGCCGGACTTTTCACGGGTAAAGTGGACGTCGTCATCCACATCATGTTCGTCCTCAATCTCGCCCACAACCTGTTCAATCAAATCCTCGATGGTGACCAGGCCATCTACGCCACCGTATTCATCGATCACCAGCGCCATGTGACGGCGTTCGGTCTGCATCTTGGTCAGCAGCACACCAATGGTCATCGAAGGCGGCACAAACAGCAATGGCCGCAACTGCGCACGCAAATCGAAATCTTTGGCGGCCCCATTAAAGCCGTGGTTCAGCGCAATGTCCTTGAGGTGCGCAAACCCCAAAGGGGTGTCCAGCGTCCCTTCAAACACCGGCAATCGTGTTAGACCACTTTCCTTGAAGACCTCGACGAGTTCTTCAAGACTGACTGTGTCGGCCACGGCCGTGATATCAGCCATGGGCACGGCCACGTCTTCGACGCGCATACGGCGCAGGTTGATTATCCCGTGGCTTTGTGGGCGCGGATGAGTTGGGCCGGTGTCGTCCGCAAGCGTTTCAGATGGGTTGAGCGCGCCTATAACGCGCGCAAAAAATCCAACCTGCTGGTTTGGTTGGTCTGTGTCATTGTCTGACTGCGCGCTTTGCGCTGCGTCAGACGGTCCGTCGTTTTCGCCCATCGGCTCCTGTCCAGTTCACCTGCCCCCCAAAATGGGAGGCGCATCGTTACACCCTAATATGGGTCAGGAACCCCAAGAATGCCAAGTAGTTTGACTTCGAGCGCTTCCATGACTGCGGCATCTTTGTCACCGATATGATCATAGCCCAGCAAATGCAAAGTCCCATGCACAATCAAGTGCGTCACATGGTCCGCCATTTGTTTGTTTTGTTCCGCCGCTTCTCTTGCGCAGGTGTCATAGGCAATTGCGATGTCACCCAAGCTGATTGAGCCATCCGGATCAGGAGTTGGCGGGTGTGGGTGTTCCCCGTCTGCTTCGGGCGACAAATCAACGTCCGGCCAACTTAAAACATTGGTGGGCGTAGGCTTGTCGCGGAAATCGGCGTTCAAGTCTGCAATCTGGGCATCATCGCAGCCCAAAATCGCTATTTCGGCATGGTCGACATCTATATCCAACGTCGCCAAGACCACCGCGACAGACCTATGCGCTAAGGCTTCCAGATCAGCGCTGAGCCAACGGCTATCATTTAGAATCACTTCAATCATGGGCGCACCTACCGTGCCATGTACCTAAAGTCAGCCGAGATTTGCGGCAACAAAACACAGATCTGGGCGGCATTGTTTCCGAATACGCGCGAATTTCCACCACAAGTACAAGAGGATTTAGGAAACCTAGGCACTATTACCAACAGGTCGAAAACACGGTGGCAAAACGGGGCAAGTAAAGTTAACGTCATTAACCATTATAACAATTTAGCATAGGAAAACGGTTATGAAGAAGCTAATTGCGATAACGACGGCCACGATTGTGATGTCCGGTGCAGCCCATGCCGCACCAGTGGACTTGACGGGTTGGATTGAAAACGGGTTTCAAGGCAACAACGGCGCAGGCAATTGGAACGTAGAGTCCAGCAACGATTCCGTCCTCCAAACGTTCAACAATGATCCCACTGTGTTTTTCGATCCCGGCACCAATTCTCAAGGTACCGCGCTCGCT
>CAZJAW010000148.1:0-6175 GCA_964544035.1 uncultured Rhodobacterales bacterium | reverse complement strand
GTGTAATGCCAACCATAAAGGCAAACAGCGTAGCCAACGGCGCAATCTGCACCACGACCCAAGCGCCTTTGAACAAACGGGAAAACACATCGCGTGCCAGATTGTCGCCGCCCAGCAAATACCAGGCAAATTCACCATCTTCGATGCCACGTACGGGGGTGCCGGGCACTTTGTTCTTCATACCAGACACCTGAGAAAGGCTGTCATGGGTTATGATCATTTCAAAGACCCCCGCCATGACGCCTGCAAGAATCCAGAACATCACCAGCGCAAAGCCGATCATACCGACGGCGCTGTCAAACATTTTGCCGTAAAGGCCAAGTTTCCTTTTGAATTTGATTGATACTGCAAAGATCGCAATCAACGCGATCCAAACAGGCAAAAGCTGATGGCTCATCCCACCAATGATGCCGCCAACCGATGTACCTCCCACTGCGCCAACTGCGATATAGATCAGAACCATCGCCAAAAGTGCGATGCCGATCCAGCGCGTCGCTTTGGACGACATCCCGTATAGGCCGGTTGAGGAGCTGAGAGTGCCGTCAGGGTTGGTGACCACACGATCACCCGAAGCGACAACGCTTAAGGAGATCTGCACCAAGACAGCGACGATAAACACGCCGGCCAGCGCAAAAAGCACCGGGTCCAAAAAACCGCCAAGTACGCCTGTCCATGTCAAAGGTTCCATAACTCTGGCCCTCCTTTAAGAAATGCGGATGCGTGGATTTAAGAAAACGTAGCCAATATCCGATATCAGCTGCGTGATCAGAACCACGATCACAGAGACGACCGAAACGGCCAGAAGAAGTTCGATGTCATTGGTGGATGCTGCCTGCACCAGCACCCAGCCAAAGCCCTTATAGTTGAACAAAGTCTCGACAATGACCACACCGTTCAACAACCACGGAATCTGCAACATGATGACTGTAAAGGGCGCGATCAGCGCATTGCGCAGCGCGTGCTTCATTACGATGTTGCCAAAACTGACACCCTTCAGGCGTGCCGTGCGGATATATTGCGCGGTCATCACCTCGGTCATCGAAGCGCGCGTCATGCGCGCGATATAACCCATCCCATATAGTGCGATGGTTAGAACGGGCAGGGTGAAATTCTCAAAGGTGGCGTCTTCGACCGCCTGCGTGGCTGAGCCTTTGAACAAAGTCTTTCCTTCGATCCAGCCCCATTCCGCAAGCAGCGGCGATATTCCGAATTTCGAAGACGCCAACAGCGCGATAAAAATGACCCCTGAAACATATTCTGGGGTCGCCGTGCTGGCGATGGAGAACGTCGAAAGTGAACGATCAAGACCCGAGCCTTCGCGCATGCCCGCAAGCACACCCACCAACAGCGACATCGGGACCATGACCAGCAAAACAAAACCCATCAACTTGCTTGTCGCGCCGAGGCGGGTGGCAACAATAGTGCTGACTTCGTCTTTGAACGTCAGTGATGTGCCCCAATCCCCTTGGATGACACCACAGAACGTCGAACGATCACCTTCTGGCGTATCAGGGGCAAAACACTGTCCTGTTACGGTGCCGTCGTCCGCTTCGGTCACCCAACCCGGAACAACGCCGACCCAGCGGCCATATTTTACAAAGGTATTGTCTGTGAACCCGCGATCACCCAGCCAACTGGCCACGGCCTCATCCGACATACGGAAGTTGCCCTGGTTTTTGGCCAATTTTTCCAAGTTCGGGTAAAGATTGGTTAAGAAGAAGACAATGAATGTCAGGCAAAATACGGCCAGCAGCATCACGCCAAGTCGTCTTAGGATGAATAGTCCCATTTGTGCCCCTGTTGGTGGCTAAGGGCAGTCTTGTGCTGCCGTTGATTGAGTGCGAGCGACATGTACTTTGCCTCGCAAAATGCGACCTCAATGGATCGTGTGTTGTGGATTGTGCCGGTGCGCGCTCCGGCCTGCGTTGTGTCCCCCTACGCCAACAAGCTGCCCGCAAATTGTGCAGCCCGTTCAAAGGACTTGCATTCCAATATGCAGAAAGGCGCTTTATTTTTGTTCTCCCTGACGTATCAGGCAACAGATCAACTCATGGGTCAACTGGGCACGTTGCGGAAAATTCGAACTTTTTTGTCATCCGCTTAGATGATTTGCCTCATCAAGACGCCTAGGCGCGGTCACTATACCCGCCAAAATTGTTTTATTTTCCGGCAGCGGTACGCAAAGCTGTAGGTGTTTGGGCGGTGTGCTGTTGGATGAACCGGGTAAAGTATGCGGCTGAGCCAAAGCCCAGATGTCGTGCAACATCCTGAACCGGTACATCCGTTTCGATCAAGGCCACCCGCGCGGCATAAAGGATGCGTTCCGTCAAAAGGTCCGCCGCCGTGCGCCCCGTTGCCGCTTTGCAGGACCGTGTGAGGTGCGTTGGTGTGACATCCAACGCGCTGGCGTAATCGGCCATGGTCTGCCCGGTGTGATGCGCTGTGACAATGCGCTGGCAAAACGCCGCACTCAGGCGTGCGGCGGCATTGAGCTTCATGGGCAGGTGCTCGGGTTCCGCGATTTGGCGGCGTAGCCACACCGACATCAGCGCAATATGCGCATCCAGTGCGTCTTGCGACAGTGGTTGGCCCGAAGCGGCCTCGCGCCCAGCTGCATCGAAAAGGGCGTTTAGGTCGGTAATCGCATTTGCATCTCGAATGCGCAATTGGCGAGGGCCATTGGGCAGGCTGACTTGCGTGCCGTCTGGAACCACCGCGACCAGTCCCGAACTTTGCCGCCCCAATTCGAGGGAAAACAAAGTACGCGGCGGGATGGAGAACGCATTATGCGTGCCCACACCTCGACGTGTTCCGTTCAACAAGACCCGGCCCTGACCGCGTGTGATCCAGATCAGTAAATGCGAGGCCCGGTCATGGACCAGTGACAATCGCCAATCTTGGGATGCAGTCATCTGCGCAAGAGTAGAAACCTGAATAGGAGCGAGGGACATATGCACACTTTGGTTCGAAACTGTAAACTCAGCGCCTGAATGGCATAGAAAATCGTTCTACAATAGCGCCTTTTGTCAATTCGTACAGAGTGTTGCGGCATCCACCCATCGCCAATCTTGCATCCGAGCGCGCGCCCATGTGCGTTGCCGCTTCGCATATTGACGGGTGGCGATGGTCGCGGATTCGACGGCTTGCTCGTGGCTCATCTCGCCATTGATTACACCCATCGCCTCGGCCACGCCGATCGCGCGACACGAAGGTAGCGCGGGGTCAAAACTGTCCTGCATCGCACGCGCTTCGTCTAAGGCGCCTCCGCCCAACATGGCGTCAAAGCGTGTTTGAATACGAGGAGTCAGCCAGTCTTTTGGACTGTCCAGAACGATACCATGATAGCTGCCCTTCGCCAGCAAAGGGGGTGCTGTATCATCCTGCCAAGCCGCTAATCCACGGCCCGTAGCCCGCTGCACTTCCCAAGCACGCTGCACGCGGGCGCGGTTGTCCAAGGCGATGCGCCCGCGTGTGGTGGCATCAAGGGCTGCGCTTAACTCATCCAAGGATAGCGCGTCACCTTCGCGGCGGATGCCGGGCGGTGTCGCAGGAATATCCGCCAATCCTTCCGTCAGGGCCGCAAAATAAAGGCCCGTGCCACCCACAATAATCGGACGCGGGCCCGACAGCAGCGGCGTTACTTCGCGCAACCAATGCCCGGTGGAATAGCGCGCATCATAAGGCAAATGCCCATAAAGCAGATGGGGCGCGCGGGCCTCATCCTGCTTTGAAGGGCGCGCGCTGATGACACGCCAACAGTCATAAACTTGACTGGCATCCGCGTTGACAATGACGCCGCCCAAAGCCTCTGCAATCGCCAACGCCAGCCCGGATTTGCCCGAGGCTGTCGGCCCGGAGATTAAGACCGGCAAGTCTGTGCTCAAATCATCAATAACATCACGGATCATAGCGTTTGTTCCATTGAAAACCCCCAGCTTTTAAGACAGGTTGCGCAACAATTGAAAGAGCAGGGGCATGCCATGAGCGAGACCGACAATCGAGCGACCTTCAAACGGGTTATGTTGAAAATCTCGGGCGAGGCGCTGATGGGTGATCAGGGCTATGGTTTGCACCCCCCAACAGTCGAACGCATCGCCGCCGAAGTCAAAGCCGTGCACGACTTGGATGTCGAGATTTGCATGGTCATTGGTGGGGGCAACGTGTTCCGCGGCCTGCAAGGGTCTGCCCAAGGGATGGAACGCACGACGGCGGACTATATGGGCATGTTGGCCACGGTGATGAATGCGCTGGCGATGCAATCCGCTTTGGAAACCCTTGGCGTGTTCACTCGGGTGATTTCAGCGATCACTATGAACGAAGTGGCAGAACCCTATATTCGCCGCCGCGCCGTGCGTCACTTGGAAAAGAAACGCGTTTGCATCTTTGCTGCGGGCACAGGCAACCCATATTTTACCACGGATACGGCAGCGACCCTGCGCGCCAATGAAATGTCTTGCGAGGCGATCTTTATGGGCAAGAACGGGGTGGACGGGGTCTATGACAAAGATCCGGCCAAACATGATGACGCCGTGCGCTATGACAGCATCACCTATGATGAGGTGCTGCAAAAGCGACTTGGTGTCATGGATGCCAGCGCCATTGCTTTGGCGCGCGACAACAATCTGCCATTGATCGTATTCCCGCTGGACACGCCGGGTGGGTTCGAAGCGATCCTAAATGGCAAGGGCACATTCACGCGCGTTCAGGGATAGCGCGCAAGTCCTGCTGGCATTCTGCACAAAGCTTGATCTATACCCGATACCAAACCGGGCCGAATGGCTGCGCGACAACACGGGGAATACGATGTCAGACGACTTCATGCTTGATACAGACGATCTAGAACGCCGCATGGACGGCGCGATGACGAACCTAAAAACAGAATTTGCGTCGTTGCGTACGGGTCGCGGGTCGGCCTCGATGCTCGATCCTGTTATGGTTGATGCCTATGGTTCGATGACGCCAGTTAATCAGGTTGGCACTGTGAACGTGCCAGAACCGCGTATGGTTACAATCAACGTGTGGGACAAAGCGCTGGTCGGAGTTGTCGAAAAGGCAATCCGCGAAAGCGGGCTGGGGATCAACCCGCAGCTGAATGGCACCATCATTATGCTGCCGATTCCCGAACTGAACGAAGAACGTCGGCGCGAGCTGACAAAAGTTGCGGGCACCTACGCGGAAAACGCGCGCGTGTCTGTGCGCAATGTGCGTCGTGACGGGATGGACCAGATCAAAAAAGCCAAGAACAACGGCGACATGTCCGAGGACGACCAGAAAATCTGGGAAGACGAAGTTCAGGAGATGACAGACAAGTTCATCAAGGCCGTGGACAGCGCTCTTGAGAACAAACAGACCGAAATCATGCAAGTTTAATGGGTCCGAAATGAAAGGGTCCTTGTGGCCATTTCAACTCATGAACGCGCGGAGCCCCGTCTTGCCGGGTGAACCCGCCGCATAACAAAAGGTACGTCGCTATCAAAAAACCCGCACATACCGGCCCGCGCCATGTCGCCATTATCATGGATGGCAACGGGCGTTGGGCAACGCAACGGGGCCGTCCACGCCTGTTTGGCCACCACGCGGGCGCGCGCCGTGTGCGCGAAGTTGTCGAAACCTGCCCAGACATTGGGGTGGATTACCTAACGATCTTTGCGTTCTCGACTGAGAACTGGAAGCGTACGCAAGTCGAAGTTGCCGGTTTGATGAGCCTTTTTCGCCGCTACATCACCAAAGAGGCGCGTGCATTGAACAAGTTTGGCGCCCGTGTGCGGTTCATTGGGGATCGTGTGCGGCTGGACAAAAAGCTCATCGCTATGATGGATGAGCTGGAAGTTTTGACGCAAAACAACACAGTCGTGAACTTGACCATCGCCTTGAACTATGGCGGCCGGGACGAAGTGGCCCGCGCCACCAAACGGTTGGCGCAGGACGTTGCAGATGGAAAACTTAGCCCTGACGGCATAGATGAAGAAACGCTGCCAAGGTATTTAGACACATATGTTTTACCCGATCCAGACTTAGTTATCCGTACCAGTGGAGAAGCCCGGATTTCCAATTTCTTGCTTTGGCAATCCGCCTACGCCGAATATGAATTTATCGATACGCTGTGGCCTGATTTTAGTCGCGAGGAATTCACGCAACTTTGCGCAAATTATGGTGGTCGCGAACGCCGCTATGG
>CAZJAW010000147.1:0-6228 GCA_964544035.1 uncultured Rhodobacterales bacterium | reverse complement strand
TTTCAGCCCTGTCCACCTGCTCCGCGCATGAGGGCGGCGAGGATGTGCGTTTCCATCCCTATTCCAAAAGCGTTCATGTGGTCGGCAGCGCGTAACCGCACATCGTCTGGTTTGTTTTGGCCAAGTTTCCATGTGCCATCGATGCCTTCGATCTTCATTCGGCACGGCACGATTTGGCGCATCATCTTATCCAGCACCTCAGGTGTCATCTTGTCGGTCTTCCAGGGTGGTTTGGGTTCCAGCTGGTCCTCAAAATGCTTGGACTGACGGTCCAACAGATCGCGAATCTCGGCTTGAGGGCGTAGTTCCAAGGTTCCCGTCAAATGCACTGCCACATAGTTCCACGTTGGCACTTGATCTGCGATTTCGTACCAGTCGGGCGACACGTAACTGTCCGCCCCGCTCACCGCGATGCGCGCCCTTAGCGGTTCTTTCAAAGCCCGCGCAATCGGGTTTGATCGGACCAGATGCAGGTGCAGCCATTCTGCATTTTCATCTATCAGGAACGGTACATGCGCCATCACTGGCCCGGCATCTCCGTTCACTGCCAAAATGCCAAAGGAACGGCTCCGGGCGAAGTTTATGTTCGTCACAGCATCTTGATCATGAAATATCGGGTTCGGATGCATCATTAGTCCCTTTGTTACCTCATGTCCCTCTTGCCTCTGTGTGCACATCTTGGCAACCTGACCCTGTTCTCAGGGCGGGGTGAAATTCCCCACCGGCGGTATGCAGGCTCAATTCATTGGTGACCTGCGAGCCCGCGAGCGCTCCATGTTTATGGGGGTCTAGCAGATCAGGTGAGAGGCCTGAGCCGACGGTCATAGTCCGGATGAAAGAGAACGTGCAGAACCGCGCCAGCGTGTGCGTGGTGCTGTGCGCAATCGCCTTGGGTGACGTGTCTGAACCTAAAGGAGAAAACCATGACACACACCCGCTTTGCCTTTGTTAAGGCCCGTTGGCACGCCGACATTGTCGACCGTGCCTATGATGGGTTCACTGAATTGATCTTGCCTGAACAAGTGGACACCTACGACGTGCCCGGGGCATTCGAGATGCCCCTTATAGCGCAAACCCTTGCGGAGTCAGGAAGGTACGACGCAGTTATCTGCGCTGCGCTTGTGGTGGACGGAGGAATCTATCGCCACGATTTTGTCGCGTCGGCCGTGGTGAATGGTCTGATGCAAGCAGGTCTCAAGACTGGAATCCTGATCTTGTCTGTTTCGCTGACGCCGCACCATTTCCAAGACACCACACATCACAACGCGATTTATGCTGATCATTTTGTGACCAAAGGACGCGAGGCCGCGCAAGCTGCCCTCGGTATCCTTGATGTGCGCAAATCGCTGCGTTCAGCGGCCTAGGTATGTGCGCAAAGCCTCGGGCGGATTGGTCATGATTTCGGCCACCGGCCGGGGTGCCTCGGCGCGTCCTGCATCGACAAAAATCACCTGATCAGCTGCACGCTGTGCGTCTTCCGGGGCATGGGTGATCATCAACACCGTCGCGCCTGTATCGCGTGCCACGTCGTTTGTGAGGTCCAGCATTTCGCCGCGCATCGCAGGCCCAAGTGCCGCAAACGGTTCATCCAACAGCAACAGCGGTTTACCCTGTACCAAGACCCGCGCCAAGGCTGCCCGACTTTGCTGCCCACCTGAAATGTCGCCCGGCTTACGAGATACAAATTCGCCCAATCCAACGCGATCCAAAGCGTGTGCAACCGTCGCCTGTTCTGTTGCATCAAGACGCAAAGAAGGACGCAGCCCCAATCCCACATTCTGCGTCAGCGTCAGGTGTGGAAATAGATTGCCGTCTTGAAACAGCATTGCGATGCCTCGCTGGTCCGGGGGCGCAGCACTGACATCACGTTGATCGACAGTGATCGTGCCTGAACTTTCTATGTACCCCCCCAACGCATTTAACAACGTTGATTTCCCAGCGCCCGATGGGCCAATAACGGCCACACACTGCCCTTGAGCAATTTCAAAGTCCGCATTCAGCGAAAAGTCACCCTGTAAGACACGCAACCCCTTAACCTTCAGCATGTCGGCGCCCCCATGCATCGCAAACCCAAAACATTGTTAGCGCCAAAGCCAGCAGAACCAAAGCAGCGCCTGCCGCGGCGTCTGTGCGGTAACTGCCCAAGAGGCGGTACATCTGCAGCGGGAGGGTGACGCGCTCAGTATCAGAAAACAGGGCCACGACACCTAAATCTCCAACGGATAAAGCTGCTGCCAGCCCAGCTGCAAAACCCAGCGGGGCGCGCACACGTGGCAAAACGATAATGCGCCACAGCGCAAATCCAGACAGGCCAAGACCGATGCTCAACCGGCCATAATCAGTCATCACTTGCCGCATCGCGGGTATCAGTATGCGTACAGCGAAGGGCAGCGCCATCATCGCATTGACCAACGCGGTGACCACGAGCGCAAAATCCACGGGTGCGGCGAACGGAAAGATCAGTATGAACCAGCCTGTCCCGATCATGAGAGGTGAAGCGGCCAGTCCGATAAGTGTAAAAGCTTCGGCTCCGCCTCTGCGCGCTTGAGCCAGCCAAATCGAAATCGGCAGCGCCAGTGATACCAACACCCCAGTACTTAGGGTTGCGACCCAAAACGATGTCCAGGCCGCGTTCCAGACTTGCGTAGGCATTTGTCCAAGACCAAAAAGGCCTGAAGTGGCAATGGCTCCTAAAGGCAACAGCAAAAACCCAGCGGCGAGTACAATCCAAAATACATCTAGTGCCCGTGCGCCGCGCCTACGCGCATCCCATCGCTGTAAGGGGCGGTCGCGTCCCATTTGGACGACGATTGGGGGCAATACCCATAACGCAATGACCGCCGCTGATCCGGCCACAAACAATTGCAGCAGGCTTAGAACTGCGGCACGCCCTAGGTCAAAGTCAAAGCGAAACGCCTGATAAATCGCCAATTCAATCGTCGTTGCCCGTGGCCCGCCACCTAACGTCAAGGCCACAGCAAAGCTCGTCAGGCACAGGACAAAGATCAGTGCAAAGGCGCCCGGTACCACTTGCCGCAGCACTGGCCATTCCAACGTGCGAAATACGACTTGTGGCGGCAAACCTAGTTGGCCCACCAAGCGAAACTGTTCAGATGGAATGGCCTGCCAACCCTGAAGGATCAAGCGTGTGGCCAGTGGCATATTGAAAAACACATGGGCCAAAACGACCCCTTCCAGCCCGTATATTGACAAGGGAGGCAGGCCGAACAGTTCCAACCCCTGACTGATCCAACCAGAGCGGCCAAAGACGACCAACAAGCCCATCACGGCCACGATCACAGGCAAAATAAACGGTGCACCCAACAAGGTGACCAATAATGCGCGGCCCTTAAGTCGTCGCCTTGCCAGTGCCCTCGCAACTGGTATGGCAAAGGCGACGCTAAACAGCGCCGATAGTAGCGCTTGCCAGATGGTAAAGCGCAACACAGCCCAGTCCGCAGCGCCAAAGACCACGGGCCAGTCGGCGCGCGACGCCACAGCGCCCAGTGCGGCAAGGATCAGTGCAAAGACCGTCCCCGCCGCTACAGGCCCACTTATTGCGCCAGTGCGTCGCGCGATTCGGCCAATGCCTCATCCCGCGCTGCAGCCGCGTCTTCGGGTGACATTAACAAAGCCTTGCTTGGCGTGATCAATGTCTCGAACCCTTCGGGCAGGCCTTGTGCCGGAGTGACCGCAGGATACATCCAGTTCGTTGTTGGAATGATCGATTGGAACCCTTCGCCAACCATGAAAGCCAAAAACGCATCCGCAAGTTCAGGCTGGTCGGATCCGGCCAGTTTACCGGCGACTTCGACCTGCATGTAGTGCCCTTCATCAAAGGCGGCAGCCGCTTTGGTTGAGTCTTCTTCCGCGATCAGATGGTAAGCGGGCGAGGTGGTGTAGGACAGCACCATGTCGGCTTCACCATCAAGGAACAGACCATAGCTTTCGGACCAGCCTTTGGTGACGGTCAGCACATTGTCTGACAGATCGGCCCAGATTGCGGGCGCTTCTTCGCCGTACGCTTCCTTGACCCACATCAGTAGGCCCAAGCCGGGGGTTGAAGACCGAGGATCTTGGATTGCGATCTTTAGATCACTGTCGGCCAATTCGCGGAAGTTCGCAGGGGGCGTTACGTCAGCGTTGTGGACGAACGCGAAATAGCCAAAGTCGAACGGCACGAATGTGTCATCCGCCCAAGTGATCGGCAGGGCATAGTCGGCAGTGGCGTTGTGTGTCGCGAACAGACCAGTCTCTTTGGCCGCTGCAACTAGGTTCGTATCCATGCCAAGCACAATATCTGCGTCCGAACGCGCACCCTCAAGTTTGATGCGCGCCAGTAGGGCCGCACCATCGCCTGCACCCACAAATTGCAGATCGCAAGCACATGTTTCTTCAAACGCAGCCTCGATCACAGGACCAGGGCCCCAATCGGCCACAAAGCTGTCGTAGGTATAGACTTGCAAAACGGGCGTTTCGGCCCAAGCCGTGCTGGCACACAGTGCTGCGGCCGTCGTCATCAGATACTTCATCGCATCCTCCAATAAAGAAAGACGGCGGGAAATAGGTGTTGGGGATATCCAAACCTTCCCTCCGCCGGTGTTAACCGGTTCAGGTTCAACGGGTTCGCATCATTGCATCTCAGCTGTTTCCAGCACCCCGAGGTGCGGCAAGGGATAAGGCGGCAAGCAGGCCCTCGCAAGCACAAATCGCCTTGAGGGCTGCGTGTCGCACCGCTAGACCACTCTACGAAGCAAGGAGCCACCTCATGTCGATCAACAGCTTTGGCCATTTATTCCGCGTCACCACTTGGGGTGAAAGCCACGGGCCTGCGCTGGGCGCGACGGTTGATGGCTGTCCTCCGGGGGTCGAGATTGACGAGGCGTTCATTCAACAGTGGATGGACAAGCGCAAACCGGGGCAGAACAAATACACGACACAAAGACGCGAAGCAGATGAGGTGCGTATCCTGTCGGGCGTGTTCGAAGGTGTGACCACGGGCACGCCGATCCAGTTGATGATCGAGAACACCGACCAACGATCCAAAGACTACGGCGACATTGCAGAGAAATTTCGACCCGGTCACGCCGACATCACCTATTGGCAGAAATATGGCATCCGCGATTATCGTGGTGGCGGTCGATCCTCGGCCCGCGAAACAGCGGCACGCGTGGCGGCCGGTGGCTTGGCACGCGCGGCACTGAACAAACTCGCGCCCGGGATCGAGATCAAAGGCTATATGACCCGTATGGGCGCGCATGAGATTGACCGAAACAAGTTTGATTGGGACCAGATCGATCAAAACCCGTTTTGGGTGCCTGATGCTGACGCTGCGCAAACTTGGGCAGATTACCTTGATGGTTTGCGAAAATCTGGCAGCAGTGTGGGTGCCGTTATCGAAGTGGTCGCGCGCGGCGTGCCTGCCGGTCTTGGCGCGCCGGTTTACGGCAAGCTGGATACTGATCTTGCGGCAGGCATGATGTCCATCAATGCCGTCAAAGGTGTTGAGATTGGCGAAGGCATGTCAGCCGCAATGCTAACGGGCGAGCTGAACGCGGATGAGATCACGATGGGGCCGAAAGGGCCGGAATATTCGTCGAACCATGCGGGGGGCATTCTTGGCGGGATTTCCACGGGGCAGGATGTTGTGGTGCGTTTCGCGGTGAAACCCACGTCTTCGATCCTACAAACACGCAAGACCATCACCAAATCAGGCGAGGATGCGGAGATTATCACCAAAGGCCGCCACGATCCCTGCGTGGGTATCCGCGCCGTTCCCGTGGGCGAGGCCATGATGGCCTGCGTGATCCTTGACCACCTGTTGCTTGATCGCGGTCAAACGGGTGGAGTACGCGGGCCAATCGGCTAAGCGAGCATCACGCCCACTGATCGCACCGCGTTACGCAGGGTTTCGGTGTCGATCCGCGCGCGCGCCATTGTGCGCAGGCCCATGTATTGTGCCGTCAGCATATCGGCCAAAGCACGGCGGTCGTCGTCGGACAACGTTTTTTGTTTTGGCGAGCTTTGGAGTGCCGCGTCGATCCCATCGCGCATCGCATTCAATCCACGCGACACAGTAGCGGCGATTTCGTCGTCGTACATGCTGGGGCCAGCCGCAGCTGTACACAGCAAGCAACCTCGGCGATCTCCGTCCGTGACGGCGCGGTAAGAACCGGTGAACATCTCTATGATGCGATCCGCCCCATTGGGAATTGTCGCATCTGTCAG
>CAZJAW010000146.1:0-6274 GCA_964544035.1 uncultured Rhodobacterales bacterium | reverse complement strand
CCGCAGAGACAGCCGCCATGCCCGAAGACACGACAACCCCCATATGTGGCGCGTTTTCCATCGCATCAATGGTGCGCGCAACCACGTCAGCGTTGGGATGGCCCTCGCGGCTGTAGGTGTAGCCGTGCAAGCCTCCTTCATATTGTGCGTCCAACATATCGGGCGTGTCGCTGGCATAAACGACAGACGGCGACAAAGGTGTGACCACAGGCCGCGAGGCACTTTCCGGCAGTGGCACGGGCCGTATGATCGAGCCACGTTCGTTTTTCATGTCTTAAACCTCGCTCATCTCATCGCGAAAACGACGCATATTGTCCTGATAGTGAAGAGCCGAGGCGCGCAGGCTTTGAATCGCTGCGTCATCAAGTTGGCGCACCACTTTGCCCGGCACGCCCATCACAAGCGAGCCATCGGGAATGTCTTTGCCTTCGGTGATCAAAGCCCCTGCCCCGATCAGGCAGTTATTGCCAATTGTGGCCCCATTCAAAACGGTCGCGCCCATACCGATCAAAGTGTTGTCGCCAATGGTGCAACCATGCAGCATGACCTTGTGACCGATGGTGCACCCTTTGCCGATCGTTAAGGGGTATCCAGCATCGATATGCATGACACAGTTTTCCTGCACATTGCTGCCTTCGCCAATGCGAATTTCTTCGTGATCTGCGCGGATAGTGCTGCCAAACCAGACACTTGCAGCGCTTTCTAAAACCACTTTCCCGATCAAGTTGGCATCCGGTGCCACCCATGTGTCTTGGGCAATCTGTGGGGCGTCATCGCCAAGGGCATATAGTGTCATTTCAGCTCCTCAAATTGAGATTGCAGCGTGCGCACGTGATCCGTCAGATGTGGCTGTTGCAAACGGCGCAGGCGCGTGGCCTCAATGATCGTTTTCAATTGCGCTTCTGTGTTATCCAAATCGTCATTGACAAGTACGTAGTCATACCCGCCCCAATGGCTGATTTCATCCCAGCTTTTTGACATGCGACCTGCAATGGTTTCTGCATCGTCTTGTGCGCGGGTTTCAAGACGGCGGCGCAGTTCGGGGATCGAGGGTGGTAAGATAAATATCGACAGTGTGTGCTGCCCCAAAGCCGAGTTGGTGATTTGCTGCGCGCCCTGCCAGTCAATGTCGAATAGCACATCGCGCCCCGATTCAATCGCGCCCTGCACTGGGCCTTTGGGCGAGCCGTAGAAGTTACCAAAGACATGGGCGTGTTCCAACATCTCGCTGTTTTTCACGTGTTCTTTAAAGTCAGCTTCAGGAATGAAGTGGTAGTGTTCACCGTCGATTTCGCCCGGTCGCGGCGCGCGCGTTGTGGCAGAAACCGAAAAGGCCAGCCCATCGTCCCATTTGCGCAGACGGCTTGCCAATGTGCTTTTGCCCGCCCCCGAAGGAGAAGACAGGATAATCAGCAGCCCGCGCCGCTTGGGAAGATCTGATGTCATGGCCTATTCCACGTTTTGCACTTGTTCGCGCATCTGATCGATCAACGCCTTAAGCGCCAGCCCAACCCGCGTGAGTTCGGTGTTTTGCGCCTTAGAGCACAGTGTGTTGGCTTCTCGGTTGAATTCCTGCATGAGGAAGTCGAGCTTGCGCCCCACCGCCGCGGCCTCATTCAGCAAATCGCGGGCGGCACCGACATGCGTGTGCAGGCGGTCAATTTCTTCAGTCACGTCGGCCTTTACGGCCAACAGCGCAAGTTCCTGCGCCACGCGGTCCGGATCGGCCCCATCGGTATTATCAAGAACACGGGCAAGATTTCGCTTTAGCGTTTCTGCCACTTCAGATTTGCGCGCCTCAGCGAGGTCTGCGGCTTCGGCAGTCAGGGCTTCAACCTGATCCAGTTGGTCGATCAAAACGGCATGCAACGCAGCACCTTCCGAAAGACGCATGTTGTCAAAGGCGTCGATCAACTCTGGCAATTCCGCAACCAACGCCGCACGCAAAGGTGCGGGATCGTCTTGGGTTACACCTTGTTCCATCACACCGCGCATCACCGCGATATCGGTAGCGCGTGCCGGACCAAGAGACAAACCCTGATCCATGGCCTCGGCCTCGATTTCTAGCAGCATCTGCACCGTGGCTTTCATTTGCGCTGTATTGAGAGTGACGGCTGCCGCCGCATCCTCGCGCGTGAGGCGCAATGACAAGGTGATATTGCCGCGCTTTGCACGGGCTTGCAGCAAGGGGCGCAGCGCGGCCTCTAACCCTTCGATCCAGTCGGGCACGCGCAGGCGCACATCCAACCCTTTGCCGTTCACGCTGCGTAAATCCCAAGTCCAGCGGAATGGGTCCATCGTCCCTGTCGCCGCCGCAAAGCCTGTCATCGAACGCAAGGCGTTCGTTTGTGTCTGTTTCTTCATGAAGTTTCGTTTAGGCGCTCTGCCCACCTCAGGCAAGCCAAAGCCGTGTAGGCCCTTTAGTCTGCGTTGGTTAACCAAACGTTACGATTTTAGCCCCAATCTGCTGCAAATTGATGCATGTTGTCCTTACGAGCCGCACCCAAACCCCCAACCTGTTTAATTCAAGAGTGAACGAGAGACGCATATGATGGACAAATCGAACGACACCCCTCAGAGTATCATCAACATGACAGAATTTCGCGCAGAAATTGGATACACCGCACTTTCCCAGGTCGAGGCCTACTGGGAAGGGTTGCGGGGTACGCGGCTCATGCCCAAACGATCCGAGATTGATCCGCGCGGGATTGAAACCGCGCTGGAGTATACTTTTGTGCTGGAACGCATTGCGCCGGGTATGGCGCGTATTCGCATTGCGGGCACTCACCTAAGCGATCTTATGGGCATGGAAGTGCGCGGTATGCCACTTACCTCATTGATTACGCCACCTTGTCGCCGTCAAATTAACGATCTGTTAGAAGACGTCTGCCAGCGCCCTACCGTGTGCGAAGTCCGCCTCAACGCAGAGACGAGCATTACCAAACCGCATATGGACGCGCGTTTGCTGCTTTTGCCGCTGAAAAGCGATCTAGGAGACGTCAGTCGCATCTTGGGGTGTCTGGTCGCACAAGGCGAATTGGGCCACGCACCGCGCCGCTTTGATGTGGTCGGAGCCAAGATCCGGTCTATCTCGGCGCCGTCCACTGCGCCAACAGACCCTAAACATGCGTCCATGATACCAGATGCTTCAAAGCCAACGCACGCTGACGGGTTTTCAGAACCGGCCCGCAGCTTCGAAACGCACACGCCGCGTGCCGACGTGCCATATCTGCGTGTAGTGAAGTCAGACGATTGATCGATCTCACCGAACAGACACAAAAAAGCGCGCGATCCGCAAACCGGAACGCGCGCTTTTTCTTTTGCAATTAGGTCTTAACTGGCCACGCGTTCAGCGGTACGCGCGGCGCGCAACGTCGACAATTCTTCGGCGACAAGGAAGGCCAACTCCAGCGATTGGCTTGCGTTCAGACGCGGATCACAGGCTGTATGATAGCGATCACTCAGATCCTCGTCCGTCACAGCGCGCACGCCGCCGGTGCATTCCGTCACGTCCTGACCGGTCATTTCGAAATGAACACCGCCGGGGATCGTGCCTTCTGATTTATGTGTGGCAAAGAATTCACGCACTTCGCGCAGAACCGAATCGAATGGTCGCGTTTTGTAGCCCGAAGAGGATTTGATCGTGTTACCGTGCATCGGATCGCAGACCCAAGTCACATTGGCCCCCTCTTCGCGCACGGTTTTGATCAGACGTGGCAAGTGTTCAGCCACAGCCCCGGCACCAAAGCGCGCGATCAGCGTCAAACGGCCCGCTTCGTTTTCTGGGTTCAGCGTTGCCATCAGCGACTTGAGGTCGTCCGAGGTCATTGTTGGACCACATTTCAGACCGATGGGGTTCTGCACACCGCTTGCAAAGTTCACATGCGCGCCGTCAGGCTGACGTGTGCGATCACCGATCCAGATCATGTGACCGGACCCCGCGAGCCATTGGCCGGACGTGGAATCAAGACGCGTCAGTGCTTCTTCGTATTCCAGCAACAGCGATTCGTGGCTGGTGTAGAATTCGACACTTGAAAATTCATGTGTCGTGTCCGCATCGATGCCGGCTGCAGCCATAAAATCAATGGTGTCTTGAATGCGGTTTGCGATTTCGACGTATTTTTGTGCTTCGCTGCCTTCGGCAAAGCCCAAAGTCCAAGAATGCACATGGTGCATGTCGGCAAAACCACCTGTCGAAAAGGCGCGCAACAAGTTCAGCGTGCCTGCAGCCTGTGTATAGGCCTGCAACATTTTCTTGGGGTCAGGAATGCGCGCTTCGGATGTGAAGGCCAATTCGTTGATGATGTCGCCCCGGTAGCTGGGCAATTCCACACCATCGATGGTTTCGGTCGGGGCCGAGCGTGGCTTGGCAAATTGACCGGCCATACGTCCCAATTTGATCACAGGCACTTTGGCACCGTAGGTCAAAACCATCGCCATTTGCAGCATTACTTTGAAAGTGTCGCGAATGCCATCGGCACTGAATTGATCAAATGCTTCGGCGCAATCGCCGCCCTGCAATAAAAACGCGTCGCCGCGCGAAGCATCTGCCAAGTGCTTTTTCAAGCGGCGTGCTTCACCTGCAAAGACCAGCGGTGGATACTTTGAAAGCTGCGCCTCAACTGCGTTCAGAGTCGCAGTGTCGGTATAATCGGGCATCTGAATCCGGGGCTTTGTCCTCCAGTCAGATTTTGTCCAATTGTTCATCGTTTCTCTCCGCAAAAATAGGTTAGCGCATGCGCTGTGGTAGTCTTCTATACAAAAGCTGTCGCCTTGTGACCATATCACAAATGCGCCCTCTTGACGCGGGGAATGGCCCGTGCTCAAGGTGCGCGTCACGCATAAAAATGCAAGTCGTGTTATGATACGATTTTGCCTGTTTAGGATCTGTCGCGATGTCGACCACGCGCCACGCCACACTGACCCATTCCGAGGTTGAGAAGCCAAAGCAATTTGTCTTTGTGTTGCTCGATAATTTTACGCTTTTGTGTTTCTCGGCGGCTTTGGAAAGCTTGCGCATTGCCAATCGGATGGGCGAGCGTGAATTGTACACTTGGCGCATCATCGGGGAAGGTGGCGATGCTGCCTATTGTTCTGCCGGAACCGGTTTCAAGCTGGACGGAGATCTTGACGAGGTCGGACGCGACGACATCATTATGCTGTGTGGTGGCATCGACGTACAAACGGCGACGAGCAAACGCCTCTTGGGCTGGTTGCGCCGCGAAGCCCGTAAGGGCCCCGCAATTGCCGGGCTTTGCACTGCCGCCTATACTTTGGCCAAGGCCGGTTTGCTGGACGGAAAGCGTGCAACGATCCACTGGGAAAATCAGGATAGTTTTGCCGAAGACTTCCCCGAAGTCGAGCTGACCAAATCCGTCTTTGTGGTGGACGACAAACGGCTTAGCACTGCCGGGGGAACGTCTTCGATTGATCTGATGCTGAAGCTGATCGCGGATGACCACGGTGAACAACTGGCAAATGCGGTGGCTGACCAGTTGATCTATTCCTCGATCCGTACAGATCAGGACACGCAGCGCTTGTCTGTGCCCACGCGCATTGGTGTGCGTCACCCCAAGCTTAGCCAAGTCATCCAAATCATGGAACAAAACATCGAAGAGCCAATCAGCCCGTCGATCTTGGCCAAGGATGTAGGTATGTCGACGCGCCAGCTGGAACGGCTGTTCCGCCGATATCTAAACCGCTCACCCAAACGATATTACATGGAATTACGTCTGCAAAAGGCGCGCAACCTGTTGATGCAAACCGATATGAGTGTGATCAACGTGGCCCTTGCATGCGGCTTTGCCAGCCCATCGCATTTTTCAAAATGCTACCGTGCGCATTATGACACTACGCCATACCGAGAGCGCGGCACCCATGCAGCGCGCCTGTCGATTTAAGGTCCGAAGGCCCTTTGCCCCTGCCCCAACTTCGCCTTTCTCTGTTCAAATCCTTGCCAGATTGACCGCATAATCCTGTCTCCATGACACGTTTTTGTTCAGATATCTCCGGCCACATGCGCCTGTTCGAACTGTTGCGCCAACAGAACCTTGCCACCGAAAGACGCGACCGCGATGCATCCCGCGCAGCGCCTTCGCATCCAGCAGAGATGGATCGTTTTTTGTCGCAAGCTGTGCAGTCACTGAGCCTGTAAGCGCTCGCCCGTCGGTGTCAAAAACACGGCCTGGAAACTTTGAAGGCCGTTCATTGTCGTATTAACTTCCTTGTATTCTCCCTCAAAAACAGTCAAATATCGGCACAGTTCACGCCGTTG
>CAZJAW010000145.1:0-6305 GCA_964544035.1 uncultured Rhodobacterales bacterium | reverse complement strand
GTACTTCTATTGCTGGGCTCAGACCATCGACCATGCTTTTGTCACCAGTCGTCACGTCACCAAGATCGCAAATGCGGCTGCAAGCCTTGGACAGCCCAGCCTGCAAAGCCGCGCCATTGTCCAAATGCGCTTCGATCTCAAGCAGGATTAATCCAAAAAGCGTTCCCGACGCACCTCCGGATGCCCGCATGAAAGCGCGTGCGCGTTTGCCGTCCTCTGCCGACACCGCCTTGGTCAACCCACGCAACATTGTGGCCCCGTGATCGCCATCACCAATAGCGGCGTCCAGCGCATTTAAGTGGTCCGCTTCTAGTGAAAAGCGCGCCTTCAAGGCATCAAAGAAAGGCTTAGCCGACATTGGCAAAAACCTCTTTCAGGTAGGCAAGCGTTTGGGTTGCTGCCACGGTCGGGTCCGGCTCAATGTCACGCCAGATGTTTAAATCTCGGCTGGACGCATGGCCTGCCATCACAAACATCTCTGCCACGACCCAAGTATCATAACCAATATCTGCCAGTGCGCGCGCATCCGCAGGAAAGTCGTATCTGCCAGAGCCGGGTTGCCCGCGGTCATTGTCTGATACGTGGTAATGAACCAACGTATCGCCGGCAGCACGCAGGGCGGCGGGCGGGTCCTTTTCTTCGATGTTCATGTGAAAGCTGTCCAGCAGAACGCCGATGTGTTTGGACCCACAGGCGCGCGCAATCGCGCACGTTTCGGCGGCGGTTGAGGTCAGATCGCTTTCGAACCGGTTGAGCGCTTCGATCCCTAATGTCACGCCTTCATCGCGCAATACACCGTCAAGCCGCGCCAGCGTTTCAGCAGATCGCGCTGCACGCGCAGTTTTGTTGGCCGGGTCGAACACACCCCATGGCGCTGCAACCACCCCAGCAAGTCCTTTTGAGCCCAGCCGCGCCGTCACCTGAATGGCCTCAGTCAACACAGCGACTGCATTGTTGCGCACGTCCGCATCTTCGGACGTAGGGTCCGCTTCGGGTCCCAGCCCGGTTGAACAAGTCAATTCCAATCCGCATCCCTGAGCCTGCGTGCGAATTTCGTCAGCGCGTTCCAGTCCGATGCCGAGCAACGAAAGTTCAACCCCATCATATCCGATGTCCGAAGCCGTTTTGAAAATGGGCGCGGGATCATCCGTCCAGGCTTTCATCCAAAGCCCCGCATGAATTCCGAACTTCATCGCCACGCCTCCCCAGGTTCGCAATACGACAGATTAGTAATGACAAATTAAGTATGTCAACGAGTCTCTGTGTCTTGACCTTGTTTTGCAAAAGGCAAAACGAGCCAAAAACTAAGCCCCAGCAAAAGAATGCAAACAACAATCGGAACCTTCAATGAACCCGTCGCATCAAAGAGTCCGCCTGCGCCCCAAGGCCCTAGCAATCCAGCGACACCCCAGCCCGTAAAGACCCAGCCGAAAGATCCAGAAAAGGCCGCATCCTTGACCTGTGATTTCACCAATAGTGGCATGGTCGCAGCCAGCTGACCGTAGGCAAAGGCCACCATGAACAAAAGCCCCACAAGCAAACCCGGCGCAGTCGCCCCAAGCAAGCAAGTCAGCGAAATCAATGATAGCATCAACGCCAAGGAAATTCCCCGTGCAGGGCCAAACCAGCTCGCGGTCAATGTAGATGACAGGCGTCCCAACCCGTTGCCTAGTGCGGCCAGAAAGATCGCCAGGCTGATCAAGCCGATGCCGCCTTCTGCTGCTGGCAAAAACTGCGCGGCAAAGCCCAAAACAATCAGACCAGAGCAGGATCCGGTGGCAAAGATTATCCAAAGAATAGCGATGGTTTTGTCAGGTTTTACAAATGGAATAGGTGCAAGCGGTTGCGCGACAGGGGCCTCTGGCGGAACCTTGAGAGCCAGCGCCGCAACGGCTGTGCCAGCCAGACTTACCATAGCAGGCATCATCGACCACAACCCCCAACCAGTGGCCGTCAGCCAAACATTGACCGGGCCGAACACTGCCCCCCCCAAACCGAAGGCCGCAACACTGACAGGAACAAGAAGGATCGCCGCATCAGACGCAGAGGCCACTGAAATGGCATGGTTATAGAGCGCGCCTGAAGCGAAACCGAACAAAGTTCCATAGGCGATCGCAAATCCTGCGAAGCTCGTACTTGCTCCCGACACAACAAGGCTCAATGCCGCCAGCCCCGCGACAAATGGCAACCGAAGACGTGGCTGAATTTTAGCCAGCAGTATCGGGCCAAGCAAAACGCCAAACGTAAAACTAACCAATACGAGTGAAAACACCATCGAGGCGGCTGCATTCCCGACGCCGAATTCCGCGCGAACAGCAGGCAGGTAACCAGACCATCCATAAAGGCTACCGCCGCCGAAACATCCCAAGATGGTCAGCAAAAAACGGAACCTGCGCGCAGCACGTGACATATGAAACGCCCCCAATAGGCTATAACAGACTTGTAGGAACAAATTTACTGAGTCAATCTTAGCTTAGGGAGGAACGCGCAGGTGGTCCTAGTCATCGGAGCTGCTTTGACGCCGTTCAACAAGCGGCGCGATGGGTCGGGATTTCGCGATTGGGCGAGCCACGCATTTGGTGCGGCGCTGACGATGTCTGGGCTGGATCGCGGTGATATTGATGCGCTTATCGTCGCGTCTGAAAGCGATTTTTTCACATTGCAGCTCAATCCCGCGTCAGTGCTTGCGCAGGATTTTGGCCTGTGCGGAGCCGAAACGTTAAGGGTTGAAGGTGGCGGTGCGACAGGACAACTGGCCGTACATGCAGGCGTCGAACGCATCCTTTCGGGACGGGCGCGACATGTGGCGGTGGTGGGGGTTGACCCTTCGGCCAGTGCCTTGAGCGGTGACAGTATTCGGGAACTTTACGGCTATTCTTTTGACTTCTGGACCGACGGGATTTCGGGCGTGACCTCCACCAGTCTATATGCCCTGTCTTGGCAAGCCTATGCCGCAACCAATGGCGGGACAGCTGAGGATTTGAACGCTGTGACGATCAAAAACCGAGGCAATGCGATGGCGAACCCGAATGCCCATCTGCCCCGACAACATACGGCTGAAGAGTTTGTGTCGTCTCCGATGATCGCGTCACCCTATTGCCGTTTGCATTGTTCCCCGCTCAGTGACGGGGCGGCGGCGCTCATTCTTTCGGCACCTCAGTCCACGCCTGACGCCCGAAAGAAATACGCACCTCAGATCGCGGGGATCGGGGCAGCCTCTGACCTACCAGGACTTGGGCACCGAAAAAATCCGGGCGCATTCACAGCCAAAACCAAAGCCGCAACGCGGGCGCTAAACATGGCCGGGGTTGTTGCGCCAGACATTGCCGTCGCCGAAGTTTATGACGCCTATGCCGGGGCCGAACTACAAGCCATTGCAGCACTGGGCCTTGCAAAGAATCCAGCAGGCGCTTTGCACAAGGGCGATTTTGCAATTGATGGACGCTGTCCCGTCAACCTTTCCGGTGGTTTGATGGGGCAAGGGGCACCGGTTGGGGCGACGGGTGTGGGCCAAACTGCGACCTGCGCGCTTTTGCTTGAGGGCCGGTATCATACGGAACTGCAACCGACCAAACCCATGGGGCACGCTTTGGCCGACACCCACGGCGGCGTTGGCACCACCTGTGCAGTCACTGTTCTGGGCGCGGGAAAATCGGCATGAAGCGACAGGTCACTCTGGATTACACGCTTGGGGCAGGTTGGCTAACACCTTGGCTCAACGGATTGCGCGAAGGCAAAGCTGTCGCATCTACATGTTCTGGCTGCAACGCGGCGCAATTCCCACCCTTGCGCGTTTGTCCAACGTGTCGCTTGCCCTCCGATGGATGGCGCACATTGAATGGCAGCGCCACGATACTCTACCGAACAAACGGAACTGACGGAGACATCGCCATGGTGCAATTCGATGGAGCAAGCGGAGCAGCCGTAGCCCGCCTAGAAGCTTTGGCGGAATTGGCCACCCGAGCAATCCTAGCGCCCTGCCCGACCGATCCACCGACCCTCACCCTCATTGCGGAGCCTGAGACATGAGTGAATATCTGGACCCTCTAAGCACAGACACGTTGACTGCGTTGCACCTGAACCGCGATGGAAACAGCCGTTACGCCATCACGTGGCCTGACGATTACAACATCTATTCCGCGACTGTGGGCCGCTATCTGGGGCCGGAGCATCGCGACAATCCGGCAATGATCTTCGAAGACGGCGTTGGCGACGTGACCACCCTTAGCTTTGCTGAAGTTGACGCGGCGGCGACTGGCCTTGCGGCAGAGCTGCGCAGGCTTGGCTATGGCAAGGGCGACCCCGTTGCCTTGCACACCGGACAGCATCCGGACACTGGCATTGGCCACATGGCGATTGCAAAAATCGGAGGCATCGCAGTCACCCTGTCGCAGCTTTATGGGCCTGACACGCTGACCCATGCGCTTAACGATTGTCAGGCGGGGATCATTCTGACCAGCCGTGACGCGTGGGAGCCACTGCGGGGTGAAACATTTCCTCATTTGCACCATGTGCTGATGCGCGATCCCGGGCCAAAGGATTTTGATCTTGCAGCACCAATGGCCAGGCCCCCTGCGAACTTTATACCGGAGCTAGGCGGAGCAGATGATCCAGCCCTTTTGATGTACACATCAGGCTCGACCGGAAAACCCAAGGGGATCATGCATGGCCACCGGGTGCTTGCCGCCTACACGCCTTCGATCAACCTGTTCTTTAACCTCGCGCTAGAAGACAAAGACGCAGTCTATTGGTCCCCGTCTGATTGGGCTTGGGTCGGTGGACTATTGGATATGTTGTTCCCCGCTTGGATGGCAGGCCGTCCGGTCGTCACCTCGTTGGAACGGTTTTCGGCGGACTACGCCTATGACTTCATGAGCCGCCACAATGTGACCCACACTTTCCTTGCCCCCACCGCCATCAAACGCCTCGCGCAACATCCCGACCCACGCAAGGCATATGACCTAGCCTTAAGGGTCATATGCACAGGTGGCGAAGCACTCGCCGCCGAGACGCTAAGCTGGGCAGAAGACAAGCTGCAAGTGACCTGCAACGAATTTTACGGGATGACAGAAGTTAACCACCTTATAGGCAACTGCGCAGCGCTGTTCCCGCGCCGCCCCGGTTCTATGGGCCGCGCCTATCCGGGGCACGAGGTGCTGCTGGTGGATGATGAGGGCCAAGAGGTCGACGATGGTGAAGCCGGAGAAGTCGTTACACCCCATGCCTCTCCCACTCGGTTTCTGGGCTATTTCAACAACGCGGAAAAGACAGCAGACATGAAGCTAGGGCCCTATTGGCGCACGCACGATCTGGCTGTGCGCGATGATGACGGATATTTCTGGTACAAAGGCCGCTCGGACGATCTAATCAAATCATCTGGCTTTCGGATTGGCCCAGCCGAAGTTGAGGAATGCCTGTTATCCCACCCCGCAGTGGCAGAGGTGGCAGTGATCGCAAAACCCGATCCGGATCGCGGGGCCATCGTAAAAGCGTTGGTCAACACACGGCATGGTTTTGATGGTGACGACGCATTGGCGCAGACCTTAAAAGACCACGTCAAAACCCGACTGGCGGGCTACAAGGCTCCGCGCGAAATTGCATTCGTAGACGGCTTTGAAATGACATCGTCTGGTAAAATCAACCGCCGCGTTTTGCGCGAAGCTGAAATAGCAAAAGCGCAATAGGGTGCCATCGGCGACCTAACCTAAACACAGTTCTCTGAAGCCGAAAGCGGCCTGCTAAACCAGGGCGCCTAGAACTTGGCAATCAAGTTGATAAATGGCCCCCGGTCGTCAAGCGTCAGGTCCGTCAGTTCATCACTGAATTCGCCAAAGTTGTAGCCCAACCCAATCTTCAGATTGTTACCCACGTGGCGGTAACCTGCGATCAGAACTCCGGTTTCCGAGAAGTCGGCCTGATTGGCTTCCAACCGTCGCGCCTCCATCAGAATGTCCCATTTATGCGTCACATGAAACCGCGCGTTGATCACGGCCAACCAAGCATCGTTGTCTTCGAACGACGCCGTTGCATCAACCGCAGAGTCTGAGAACCGCCCGCCCAGCTTGCCGCCAAGTGTCCAGTTTTTGTTCAGATCGTAAATTGCATCCACTGACACCACATGACTGCGTTGCACCGCCCCACGCGCGTCTGTGCCATCCAGTTCTTGCCCAATTAGATCGTAAAGAAAGCGATACTGGAACAGAAGATTCAGTTTGTCGTTATGGATGGGACGATAGGCGTAGCCAATGGATACATCCGCATAGGTTCCACTTAGGATCGAACTGTTGTCGGTATCAGTGTCGGCG
>CAZJAW010000144.1:0-6338 GCA_964544035.1 uncultured Rhodobacterales bacterium | reverse complement strand
AGTATCCTAAAACCAATCGGTTTGGCACGTTCGAACCGGGGTCATCATCCGAACAACCTCGCTTACCGGCTACGAAGGGGCATTCTGATCTACGATTAAACCCGTCCAGCAATTGGCGCAGGCACCCCTTGCGGTATCTTTTGACGCTTGGCTGTGCTGCGCACTACTTTGCCCTTGGGCGGATAAACCAGTTTTGATGCCTCAACCAAAATCGCACCACCTGCAAACATCCCCGGCATCGCGTGTCCGACCTTTTCAAACATCGCGCCTGATTTCATCCATACGCGTTTGGTGGACGGAAACTGATAAAGCGCGCCAAGATGGCGTTCGGGTAGGAACTGGTGCTTGCGCAATTGGGTCTCAAGCTGGCTTGCCGAATAGGGCCGCCCATACCCAAACGGCGTGCGGTCCCGCCGCGACCACATACCCGCGCGGTTGGGCACAATGAACAACGCCTTGCCGCCGGGGCCAAGTACACGCCACGCTTCTTCCAACAGATCAAAGGCACGTTCGGACGTTTCCAACCCATGTAGCACGACCAGTTTGTCCACATGGCCTGTTTCGATGGGCCAAAGGGTTTCTTCGGTCAACACGGACACGTTTTCCCCGTCCGGCGGCCATGGCATCACACCTTGCGGGCCGGGCATCAATGCAATGACTCGGCGTGCATCAGCAAGATAAGGGCGCAGCAATGGCAGGGCAAAGCCGAAACCCGCGACGGTCTGCCCTTTGGCTTCGGGCCAAATTTCAGCCATGCGACGGCGCAGCGAATGTTGCGCAGCACGCCCCAATGCACTGCGATAATAGAAATTGCGCAAATCTTGTACGTCGAGATGCATCCGAGCCCTCTTGCCTCTTGGCCCAAGGAGGGCCACTTTTGGTGCAACCTATCTCAAGAAAGCGCAAATGCCATGCCCCTCGAAGTTCGCACCATTCCATGCCTGTCTGACAACTACGCCTTTTTGGCTCATGACACAGACAGCGGTGCGACGGCCCTCATCGATGTGCCAGAGGCCAAGCCGATCATCGCAGCACTGGCCGAAACGGGCTGGACGCTGACGGACGTGTTGATCACGCACCACCATGCCGATCATGTTGACGGGTTGTCTGACGTCTTGGCCGCGCACCCGGCCCGCGTTATTGGCGCCGCAGCCGACGCGCACCGCCTGCCCCCGCTTGATCTGGCCCTAAACGAAGGCGACAGCGTACAAATAGGGTCGACGTCGGGCACCGTTATCGACGTATCGGGTCACACAATCCATCACATCGCATTTCACTTCCCCGACGCGCGCGCACTGTTTACAGGCGATAGCTTAATGGCCTTGGGGTGCGGGCGGGTATTTGAAGGCACCAAGCCGCAAATGCACAAGAGTCTTCAAAAGCTTGCCGCCCTGCCCGGCGAAACGGTCGTTTATTCAGGGCATGAATACACTGCCGCCAACGCCAAATTCGCGTTAAGCATTGATCCGGAGAATTCCGACCTTATATCTCGGAGCAAGGACGTGACTGCCAAACGCGCAAGCGGCACGCCCACAGTCCCTTCGCTTTTGTCCGAAGAACTTGCCACAAACCCTTTTCTGCGCGCCAACGACCCCGCCATCCAAAACCATCTTGGCATGACAGGTGCCAACGCCGCCGACATATTTACAGAAATTCGCACCCGCAAAGACAACTTCTAGGTGCGGTTGCGCTAACAGTTTAACCAATTCGAGCAGAAACTCACACACCTCACGAAGAATGTGAGGTTCAAGACAAAGAAAAGCCTTGAAGCTGAGCCATGTTCAACCAAACTTAAGTACATAAGGCCATGGTTGGTCCGGACACGCGAACTTCTTCTAATGTCTGTACCAACCCCGATCGATAGGAGCACGCCGTGCCTTCATTTTCATCGACCCTAGAACAAGCAATCCACCAAGCGCTTGCGCTGGCCAATGACCGCCGGCACGAGTTTGCGACGCTCGAACATTTGTTGTTGTCCTTGGTGGAAGAACCCGACGCGCTCCGCGTGATGCAAGCTTGTTCCGTCGATATCGATGAACTGCGTAGCGCCTTGGTGGAATTTGTGGACGACGACTTGTCCAATCTTGTGACCGATATTGACGGTTCCGAAGCTGTCCCAACAGCCGCTTTCCAACGTGTCATCCAACGCGCGGCCATTCATGTGCAGTCCTCTGGCCGTACTGAAGTGACCGGCGCCAATGTTCTGGTCGCAATTTTTGCCGAACGTGAAAGCAACGCCGCATACTTCCTGCAGGAACAGGACATGACGCGTTACGATGCGGTGAATTTCATCGCACATGGCGTTGCCAAAGACCCTGCCTTTGGCGAATCGCGCCCCGTATCTGGCGCGCCCGAAGGCGAAGAAGAAGCCCAAGGCGTGACCGAGGGCGAAAAAAAGGAATCGGCGCTGGCCAAGTATTGCGTGGATTTGAACGAAAAATCCCGCGATGGCGACATCGACCCCCTGATCGGACGAGACTCCGAAGTCGAGCGCTGCATCCAAGTGCTTTGCCGCCGACGCAAGAACAACCCTTTGCTTGTGGGCGACCCCGGTGTCGGCAAAACGGCCATTGCAGAAGGGCTTGCACGCAAGGTTGTGTCCGGCGAAACGCCAGAAATCCTGTCCAAGACCACAATCTATTCACTTGATCTGGGCGCACTTCTTGCAGGCACACGCTATCGCGGCGATTTTGAAGAACGCCTGAAGGCCGTCGTGACTGAGCTGGAAGAACATAAAGACGCGGTCCTGTTCATTGATGAAATCCACACGGTGATCGGCGCGGGTGCGACGTCTGGTGGGGCTATGGACGCTTCTAACTTGCTGAAACCTGCGCTTGCCGGTGGCAAACTGCGCACGATGGGTTCAACCACTTACAAAGAGTTCCGTCAGCATTTCGAAAAGGACCGCGCACTTTCACGCAGGTTCCAGAAAATCGATGTGAACGAACCCTCGGTCGAAGATGCCACCAAGATTCTCAAAGGGCTAAAACCCTATTTCGAAGATCACCACGGCGTCAAATTCACGGCCGATGCCATCAAAACCTCTGTCGAGCTGGCCAGTCGCTATATCAACGACCGTAAACTGCCGGATTCTGCAATCGACGTCATTGACGAAGCGGGCGCTGCTCAGCATCTGGTGGCCGCTGCCAAACGTCGCAAGACCATCGGCACCAAAGAAATCGAAAGTGTCGTGGCCAAGATCGCCCGCATTCCGCCCAAGACTGTGTCTAAGGACGATGCCGAAACCCTCAGAGATCTTGAAGCGTCGCTGAAACGCGTGGTCTTCGGACAAGACGACGCAATCACAGCATTGTCTTCAGCCATCAAACTGGCCCGTGCGGGCCTTCGCGAACCTGAAAAGCCCATCGGCAACTACTTGTTCGCTGGGCCAACTGGTGTAGGTAAAACCGAAGTCGCCAAACAACTCGCCGATACCCTCGGTGTAGAGATGCTGCGGTTTGACATGTCCGAATACATGGAAAAACACGCGGTGTCGCGCCTGATCGGGGCCCCTCCCGGTTATGTTGGGTTCGATCAGGGCGGTATGCTGACGGACGGTGTCGATCAACACCCCCATTGTGTGCTGCTGCTCGACGAAATGGAAAAGGCGCACCCTGACGTCTATAATATCCTGCTGCAGGTGATGGATCACGGCAAGCTGACGGATCACAATGGGCGTACTGTCGATTTCCGCAATGTCATCCTGATTATGACGTCCAACGCCGGTGCGTCTGACGCGGCCCGTGCGCCACTTGGCTTTGGCCGTGACCGCCGCGAGGGAGAAGATACCGCTGCGATTGAACGCACGTTCACGCCAGAATTCCGCAACCGTCTGGACGCCGTGATCAGCTTCGCGCCGCTATCCAAAGAGGTTATTCATCAAGTGGTCGAGAAATTTGTGCTCCAGCTTGAAGCACAATTGATGGATCGCAACGTGACCATCGAATTGACCAAACCGGCGGCAGAATGGCTCGGCACCAAAGGATACGACGAAAAGATGGGCGCCCGCCCGTTGGGTCGTGTCATCCAAGAACACATCAAGAAACCGCTGGCCGAAGAATTGCTTTTCGGCAAGTTGATGAAAGGTGGCGTCGTCAAAGTCGGCGTGAAGAACGGCGAATTGGATTTGAAACTGGAGGGGCCAGAAAAACCACGCCTTTCTGGCAACAAGCCGCCACTTCTTACAGCCGACTGATGCGCGCGGCGTTTGTCGCAACCCTTGGACTTACTCTTGCCGCAGATCCACTTGCGGCAAGAGATATTGTACTCGTCCCGCCCATTGACTGCGATCTGAGCAACGACTGTTTTATTCAACAGTATGTCGATCATGACCCTTCCGGCGCATCGATGGACTTCCACTGCTCGAACCTCAGCTATGACACACATCAAGGCACCGACTTTGCCCTGCGCTCGATTACGCAAATGGAAAGCGGCGTTGATGTAACACCCGCAGCACCCGGAACCGTCAGAGCCACTCGGGATGGAGAACGTGACGAGATTTACACCGACAATCGCCGCGCAGAAGTCGACGGGCGTGAATGCGGCAACGGTGTTGTCATCGATCACGGCGACAGCTGGACCACACAATATTGCCACCTGAAACGCGGTTCGATCTCTGTAAAACCGGGCGATCGGGTTGGTTTGACATCGGTACTCGGCCAAGTCGGCCTGTCTGGTCGTACACAATTCCCACACGTGCACATGACGCTGCGCAAGGATGGTAAAGTGGTCGACCCCTTTGCCCCTGATGGTACCGTGACCTGCGGCGCGCCCAGCACCGAAACGTTATGGCAATCGCCCCCACCCTATCGCCCCGGCGCAGTTCTAGCCGTCGGATTTGCAAACGCTGTGCCAAAATTCGACGACATTAAAACTGGTCAGGCCACCGCAACAGCACTGCCCACAGACGCCCCCGCTCTTGTCCTTTTTGGCTATGCATTTGGAGGCAAAGCGGGCGATCAAATGCGACTTCGGATCGACGGCCCAAACGGTGTCTTTATGGACGAAACTGTAGAGATCGAGAAAGATCAGGCCCAATTTTTCCGCGCTGTCGGAAAGAAGCGCACCGAGGATTGGTCCGAGGGCACCTATCGCGGCACCATTACCCTAAGTCGCGGTGCACGCTTGATCAGCACCGAAACAGGTATAGTTGAGATACGCTGATAGAGCTTTCAGGTTGAGTTAAGAAGGCCGTAAAACGGCTATTTTTCAGTAAACTTCAATTCGATCCGACGATTCTGCGCGCGCGCCGCGGGCGTATTCGCCGAGTTTACAGGTTGAAATTCTCCGAACCCGTTGGCCGAAACCCGCTGCGGCGGAATACCCAAGGCATTCACCATATACCTGACAACCGACAAGGCGCGCCCTTGGCTTAGCTCCCAGTTGTCGGCAAATGCGCCATTGCCATTTAGTGGTACGTTGTCGGTGTGCCCGTCCACCTGAATCACCCAATTGATCTCCGAAGGAATTTCATCCGCGATATTACGCAGGATGTTGGCAACTTGTGCAATCTCGGTTTGCCCTTCCGCCGAAAGGTTCGCCCCACCCGGAGGGAACAAGACCTCAGAGGAAAAAACAAATCGGTCGCCCACAATCTGCACGCCGTCCTGTCCACCCAAAACTTCTCGCAAGCGCCCAAAAAACTCCGAACGATAAAGTTCCAGATCTTGTGTTTCTGACTCAAGGCGCAGCCGCTCTGCTTCAAGACGCGCGCGCTCCGCCTCAAGACGTTCGCGTTCGGCCTCCTCCAACTCACGCCGCCGTCGTTCCTCTGCCGCGACGCGGGCCAGTGCCGTGTTCAATTCTGATCCCAACGATTGCAACTGGACGTCTTGAGCAGCATCCCGCGCCTGGGCATCATCCAAAAGCGCCTGCAATTGACCCAATTGATTGCGCAACGCTGCAACCTGTTGATTCAAAATTTCGGTCTGGCGCTGCGCCTCTAAGGTTTCAGCCTCCTGCTCGCTTAGCGATGCACGTGCCGCCGCCAAAAGCGCTGCACGCTCATCGGATGTGCCGCTTGTTTCCGTCAACGCTTGTTCTGCTGCTGCCTTTTGCGCCAATGCGGTGGCCAAGGCTGCACGCAATTCGGCCGTGTCGGTGCCCAAAGTGTCCAATTCGTTTTCAGCTGCCAGTTTTGCCGCCAAAGCGGCTGCCAATTGGTCGCGCACTTCGGCGTTGCTGCTTCCTGCTGCAGCCACATCTGCAACGGCGGCGTCGCGCGCTGCGACGGCCGTAAGCAATTGAATTCGCAGCTCGTTCAATTCGTCCGCTTGGGCCGTTACATCGGCCTCGGCGGCTGCCTTTGCGGCGACGGCCGCTGCCAGACGGTCCCGAAC
>CAZJAW010000143.1:0-6389 GCA_964544035.1 uncultured Rhodobacterales bacterium | reverse complement strand
TGTAGTGATCAAACGTAAAGCTGTGGTTGTATCCCCAGAGCTTCACGAAGCTGCCAAATATAATCATCGAATAGACGATCATCGTCAGCGCGGCCCACGGCAGGGCGATGGTATAGCACAGCACCTTGAGCACCGGGTTCAGCGCCGCGTTCTGACCGCTATCAGCTTTGCCCGTGATCGTTGCATAAGACTTTTTGCCGAGCCATAGACGCTGCGCGATGAAGGCCGTCATAGTAAGTGACAACAAAGCAATGGCGAGGATCGCGGCCTTCGCAGGATCGGCGACCGAGCCGACAATCGCAAAGAATATCTCGGTTGAAAGCACCTCATACCCACTGCCCAAGACCAAGGGGTTACCGAAATCTGCAATGCTCTCGATGAAGCCAAGCAAAAATGCGTTCGCCAATCCGGGGCGCATCAGCGGCAGGGACACATAGCGAAACGTCTGCCAACGGTCTGCGTCAAGCGTCTGGGAGGCTTCCTCCATCGACGGGCTGACGCCTTGAACGACACCAATCAGCACCAAAAATGCGATGGGTGTGAAGGACAAAAGCTGCGCGAAATAGACGCCCCAGAAGCCATAAACCCAACGGGTTTTTTCCCAGCCCAGCATATCGGCAAAAAATTCTGTCACAGTTCCCGCGCGGCCAAACAACAGGATCAGCGCAAGGCCAATCACGAACGGAGGCGTGATGATAGGCAACACCGTCAGAATGCGCAGGAATGTCTTGGCACGAAAATCGGTGCGGGTGAAAATCAGCGCGAAGGTTAGGCCAAGGATCGTCGTGCCCAGCCCGGTCATAACGCCAAGGAAAAGCGAGTTGATCGCGACACCACAAGACCGCGGACCGATCAGACAGCCAAGCCCCCAGATATCACTACTGAAAAAGCTTGGAAAAAACGAGGTCAGCGAATAGCCCCCTTCGACTTCGAAGGCACGCACCAGAATGTGGATGACGGGAAAGAAAACGAAAATGCCAACAAGCGCGATGATCAGCCCGATGGTGCTGACAACAAAGGCGTCGCCTTGTCCTTTGCCTGATTGGGACAGAGAGATCGTCGCGGCGAACAGCAGCGCTATAGCGCACAGGCCAGCACCCGCGCCCATCCCTGCCTGTCCGGCCATGATCACATCGCCGGTCAACAGGTTTTCAAAGACACGCGGCCCGGCGCGCACGATAATCAGTCCTTGCACAGCCATGGAGACCAAGCCCGCAATCGCGGTGCCTAAGGTCAGGCGCGCCCGTTTGACAGGCTCCGGAACCGTCAATTGCAGGATCAGCGCGACGACCAGTGCCAGACCCGCAGGCGCCAGCCACCATTGCCCCACCAATGTGCCAAACAGGCCAGTAGCGGCAACCCCGTCAGTGATCCAACTTGGGTCAAAGAGACCGTCGTCGGTCATATGCCAAGGCAACAAAACAAAACTGACAAGCCCGAGAGCCAGCCAAATGAGGACTGTCTTTTTCATCTATCTATCCGCTTGAGAAAAGCGATGCCGCGCTAAAACGCGGCATCTATGCCTCTCGGCCCACCGCATAGGAGGGCCAAGAGACTGGGAGGTTTACTGCTCTGGGTTCGGGTCGCCGACTTCTTCGTCCCAGCGGGCCAACAGACGACCACGTGTGTCGCTGGATCCATAGGTCGCAAAGTCATAGTCAATCAGCTTGATCGACGCGAGGTCCGGGGATTCAGGCGCAACTTGGGCGTTTGAGTTGGACGGAACCTGAAACGCCCCGACTTCTGGTGCACGCGATTGTGTGTCCGCATTCAGCGCGAATTCAACCCAAGCCTGCGCGCCTTCAAAGTTGCGCGCCCCTTCGATGATAGACACAGCACCCACTTCGTAGCCCGTTCCTTCGCATGGTGCGACAATCGCCAAAGGGAAGCCTTGTGCTGCCAGTTTTACCATGTCGTGCATAAAGCCGATGGACACGCCCGTTTCACCACGTGCCGCCGCCTTGGACGGGGCAGAACCAGACTTGGTGTAGGAGTTCACATTCAGGCCAACCGCCGCCAGCTTGAGCATGGCTTCGTCTTCACCAAAGAGCTGCACGAACGTCGCCAGTTCGGTGTAAGCCGTGCCAGAGCTGTTCGGGTTTGCCACCTGAATTTCGCCGATAAAGCGCGGGTCTTCCAGATCGGCCCAGCATTCTGGGGGCGCGATGTTCTTTTCGGCCAGAATTTCGGTGTTATAGGCGATGCCAAGCGCACCGGCGTAGATGCCAATGGCGCGGCCTTCCGAAATATCGGCCATGTTCTGGGCCCAACCCAGCAACTCGCTGGTGTCCACGCCAGAGGGTTGTGTGAGGCCTTCCTCAGCGGCGATCAAGTGAGGGTCACCGGTCCCACCCCACCAAACGTCAATCTTGGGGTTGCCCGCTTCGGCGCGGATCTGAGCCAGTGTTTCACCGGTCGATTTGCGCACCATCAACACGTCGGTGTCCGGGTTTTCAGCTTCAAACGCCGACACCATCAGGTCGCACCAGTCTTGCTCAGCGCTGCACACAACGCTGAGTTCGTCCGCCCAAGCAGCAGCTCCAGATGCCATCAATGCGGCAACAGAAATTAATCCAAGTTTCTTCATTCTATCCTCCCTTAGAGTTCAGCACGACCAACGTTCCTCCACGTGGCGATGCCCCTCTATCCCTAAGGATTGGTGGTACCGTGTGACACTCAAGCCTTATGAACAATGCTACAGCGCGCCAAGCACTTCGTTAACATCGTTACAATTGCGCCAGATATCTGTAACAAATGAAACAAATATGCGTGCGACGCCGCTGTCGTCTTGGTGCTAAAACAGGCTGAACAAGGAGGCCAGGCGTGTCGCGACCAAAGATCGGAATTGTGGATGACGAAGCTGCCATGCGCGATGCGCTGGTCGCGCTGATGGCTGACAACCAGTTTGATCCGGTTCCACTGGCCAATATCGCAGAATATCACGCAGCAGAGGCCAACACCGCGCTCGACCTTGTCCTGATAGATCTGCAGTTGCGTGATGAAAGCGGGCTGACCTTGGCGATGGATATTCGTCGCACGCGGGATTTGCCCATTGTGATGTTGACGGGGCGCGGTGATGAAACCGACAAGATTGTTGGGCTGGAAATTGGGGCTGATGACTATGTCCTCAAACCGTTTAATCCGCGCGAATTGGTTGCTCGTATCCGTGCAGTCCTACGTCGATATGGCAAATCTGACGACCGTCCATCGGCTGATATCGATCCGTCCCGCTTGTCTTTTGGGCGGCTCACAGTGGATCAAAAGCAGCGCATTCTGTTTGATAATGCTGACAAAGAAATCTCGCTGACCAATGCAGAATACCGCCTTTTGGACTATTTCCTGAAGCGCCCGAATGAGATCATCCCACGGGTTGAACTGCTGACTGAGCTTGGCAACGATTTGACGAAATATGTGGATCGCACTGTGGATGTGCTGATCCTTCGGCTGCGGCGCAAGATCGAGCAAAATCCATCTAAACCCGTCCACCTGCAAACGCGGCGCGGGCAAGGCTACATCTTTGTCACAGACACAACGCACGGACAACTGTGATGCCTTTGGTGCCCAGTTCGGTACGTGGTCGGCTTTGGACGGCGCTTGGGCTTTTGGCGCTTGCGATTGTCTGTATCAGTACGCTGACATGGATTGCGCTGCAGCGCGTTGATGCTCGCCTGCAAGACTTGCACCGACAATCGCTTGCGCAGGTGGCACAGGCGATTGATTTGTCGAAAAGGTCGTCTGACCTCGCAACGTCTGCACCTTATTTGCTGAACCAGCAATCAAACTTTCTGATTGAACAGGAAGGTGAGAAGCTGCTCGGTATTTTGGAACGCGTTCGGGAAGAATGGCCGACGTCGTCAACAGCCGAAACCGACCGAGCAGCCCTGACGGCCCTGACGGTCGAGATGCAAAATGGAATTCGTGATCTGGTCATCGCCTCGCAATCTTTGGATCAAGTACAGGCCGTCGTGCGCGCCCGTGTCGCGGATCTCAGCACGTTGCGCGAAGACGTGACACTGCACGTTGAGGATCAAACGTCTGAGACGCAAGAACGGCTGACGTGGTGGACGTTGCACAGCATGAATGCGGATGCATTGAACGCGGCCTATGCCGACAATTTGATCGGAGTCGGGGAAGAACAGCGCCACTATCAGCGCAAATCGCAGCTTGCGTCGGCAGGCCTAATGATCCGTCGTCAGACCGAATATTTGATCCGGCTGAATGCTCTGGTTCTAGGCGAAAACGGAGTCTTCGAACTGCGGCGTGAGGAACTTGGCCTCACCCTCGATGCGCAAAATGCACTGTTTCGGATCCGGCGCGATGCCAACCACATCAATCAGCTTGCGACAGATTTTGCTAAAAGAGCAGAGGCTGTTTTAACTGACGAACGCAGTTCGTCATCCAGCACGATCCACTTTACTCGTTTGTCTGTCGCCACTATCAGCCTTGCCGCCCTTTCCCTTGCCTTGGTCGCAGCGCTTTATGTGTCGCGCTATGTCGCGTTTAACGTAGCTCGCGTGTCCGAAGCCATGGTCAGGCTCGCCAACGGGGACCGCAGCAGCGTCTTGCCGCGACGGCTCGGCAGGGATGATGAAATTGGCGATCTGTTCAGATCCTTCCGCAGTTTTCGCGCGAATGCGTTGCGGCTCGACCGTTCCAACCGACAACTGGATCAACGCAACGCCCTTTTTGAAAAGGTCTTTGCCAACATCACCGACGGGATCGCGATCACGGACAATGGAGGCAAGTTGACGGCCTCCAACCCTGCGTTTGAACGCATTTTGGGTGTCAGTGATCTCAAAGGGCCTTTTGTCGATTGGCTTTATCAATCGGCTTTCGGGCGGAGTGCCAAGACCGCTGGACTAAGTGTGCAACATCGCGGTCATCTGGTCCTGAAATCCGACAAAGGCGACGTTCTTGAAATCCGCGCAAGTCGCTTACCAGATGAGGGGCGGGTCTGGCTGATTTCAGATGTGACAGAACAACACCGGGTGGCGGAACGTGTGGCCCAGATCGACCGGATTGAACTGCTTGGCAAACTTGCGGGCGATACAGCGCATGACTTTGCCAACATCCTTTCGACGATCCGAACACACGCGCATCTGTTGGATGACACGACATCGAAAACACAGAATGTGTCCGCCATTGAAAACGCGGTGGATTATGGTGCGGCACTCACCGACAGGCTGCTGGCATTTGCGCGCAAACAACCCTTGTCGCCCGAAGTGTTCGATCTGAACGTGCTGGTCGAAGGCATGGTCGAGCTGGTCGAGATCGGGTTGAAACCAGATGTTCGCCTTGAGGTGGTTCCAGCAAACGCCCCGCTTTATGTACGTGCCGACCCCGGTCAGCTGGAATCCGCGATCTTCAACCTTGTCCTAAACAGTAACAACGCCATCAAGACCGCAGGTGTGATCCGTATTATCCTAACCAAAACCGATGACGGGCAGGCGGAAATTGTCGTGTCCGACACAGGCTCAGGAATGCCAAAGGGCATACAAGAAAAGGTTATTCAGCCGTTCTTTACAACGCGCGCCGGGGACGGCGGAACCGGGCTTGGTCTCTCAATCGTCTATGGCTTTATCAATCAAAGTGGCGGAAAGCTGGACATAGACAGCCAAGAAGGCAGAGGCACAACCGTAACCGTTTCACTGCCCTCCGCCGATGAGGATGTTGTTGGCTCGCAGTTAGATTTTGCTGGAAAAGCATTGGTGGTCGATGACAATGACAGAGATCGGCGGGTCACGGCACAAGCTGTTGCGGATATCGGTTATCGAATACAGACCTATGCTACTGCTAAAGATGCGCTTGATGCCGCCGAAAGGGACGATTTCGACCTCATCGTCAGTGATTTTGACCTTGGTGGTGCACAAGACGGCTTGGATGTATTGAGGGCGTCGAAACAACATACCGGTCAGGCGCAGCTCATTCTTACAAGCGGGAAGTCATCGCTAAGCGATCTGAAGGCACGTGACATTGAATTCGTCGAAAAGCCCGTAACTGCTGCACGCATATTAACCATCCTGAAGAGACCGTGAAAAGGCTTAAGCATCAGCACCATTGGACGATCACAACGACCCAAAGAAACAAACATCTAATTTCGGAACGTCTGCCAAAACCTCGCAGAACAGTGCGTTGCGATGGTTTTTAGTCGATGCTCTTTTCCGTTGCAGCAGTAGATGGAAACAAGGCAGACCTCGTACGTCAACACGGTGCTGCATCTCAAAGATCCGATGATAGCGCAGCGAAAGTGCCGTTTGAGAACAAGTTCAAAAACTGTCCGTCAATGACCGCTTCCACGACATGAACTGCAATGTCGCAAAGCACTTGCCGCATGCGCAAAGAAATGCTGCGTCAGCGAAGTTCGAATATCCAAGGTCGGCAAAGTCCGC
>CAZJAW010000142.1:0-6399 GCA_964544035.1 uncultured Rhodobacterales bacterium | reverse complement strand
TCCAACATGGGTTTTGCATGGGTCGGCCAGATCACCTCAACAGGGCTGGTTCCCATCAAAAAAGACGCCAAAGCCGCCAGAAGTATCGATAATGTGGGGTGTTTAAGAGCGAGGAGGCTCGCGTCCTTCACCACCGCTGGGACATTGGCGAAGCCATGCAAAAGGGCCGTGGTGTCTCTAGGGCGCGGTTTTTCGACAATGGCCGACATCGTGAAAACAAACACGCCCAACATCACACCAAAGCTCGCCACATAGGACACATCATAAATGCTGAACCCAAGGCGTTCTGCGCCCTCGCCGAACATATCGGGCAGAAGGCCCCCTAAAACGGCACCAACGGCCAACCCAACAGCATTGGCCCACTGCGCTTTGGCAAGTGCGGGCTGAACATCCACGTTTGGCGCAGTTGCCTTGAACGTTTCGACAAACCACGCATCAAGCGTGCCCGATCGAAGCGCCCGTCCAAAACCGATAAATGCAAATGAAAGCGCCAGCACGTAAAAGTCACGCGTCGAAAGAAAAAGCACCAGCGAAATCAAGCTAGCAACAACTGCCGCCAAAAAAACTGGCTTGCGACCAATACTGTCAGCGAGCCCACCAAACGGTAACTCCATCGCCATCGTTGTGAGCGCGTAGATCCCGAAGAGAAGCGAGATCTGAAAAAGGTCCATGCCACGGTCCGTCAATGCCAGAGCGACAACAGCCACCGTCAGCCCCATCGCAAAACGGTCAAGGAATTGATGCACCTGAAACACGCGAATGTGCCGTCGCGTCGCCTCATTCAGTGCGGCAAAAGAGAACTCGGTTTCGGTGGCCATCTCCCTAGCATCTGCGTTGCCATCGACATGCACAACACCTTAACTGGGCCAGAACCTTTACCGCACTCAAAAGCGACCTTTCGTGCAAGCAAGGGTCAGGACCCACTCAGATGTTTCATTCAGTTGTGCACCACCGCCCGCGCTACGCCGGTTCAAGCTTGTTCTTCTTGAGCGCCTTTTGAATCTCGGCATCGATAAGCTTTTCTAGCTTCTTGTCGCGTTGAAGCGCCTTGGATGCAGCATCCAACATTTTGGTTGTGGCCTCATCGCCGTTGGTTGTCTTCAAGACTTCGTCATAGCCAGCCTTGATTGCTGTGTCGGACACCTTGTTTGCGACCTCCGCCCATAGCTTGGCCTTCAACGTGTTCGGAATATCGTTGTTTTTGACAATTTTGTCCCAACGGCTGGGGACAAGTTTTCCTGTCAGAAGCTCTTTGTTCTTGTAAGCCCATTTCTTTTGGAACGAGCCAAGGTTTTTCACCATGCCCCCCAACAACGCAGCATAAACGATGTTCTGAACAATCTTGTCAAAGTCCTTTTCCGTCGGCGCTTTACCTGACTTCATCATAGTGCCAATGGTTTTAACCGCCTCAGATAGGGCGCTGGTCACCACGGCTTGCCCAGAGCCAGCGATGTAATTCGAAATGTACTTTTCAAGCTGTTTGGTCGCCATGAACGGCACTTTTGAAGCCAACCTTGGGGCAATTCCTTTGGCGAGCTTATCGATCCAGCCCAACGGAAGTTTCTTACCAATCCCGGCTGTCATCGCACCAATGGTCCCATCAATCGCGACAGATTTGACGGAATCCCAGACCGTAACTTTTTGCCCACTGGCATGCTTACCAATTTCTTGGCTCGCAGTTTGCAAAATGCTGACGCCAGCTCCACCCGTAATAGCCGCGCCCGTCGCAGACATTCCTGCGCCGATAAGCACAGGTGTGGCAAGCACGCCTACAACGGCAAAACACGCAGCAGAACTCACCCCCAAAACAGTCACTGTGGTTTGTGCCGAACCTGTGAATTCCTTCAGAAACCGCATCAAGTCATTATTAAATGCGTTGATCGCCTTTTCGGCTTCGGGCAAAGCCGTATTAAGCAGCTTCAGGTCCTTGGAAATAATAGCTCGTTCCAGTTTTCCCGCCGCTGATATGGACTGCGTTGCAAGGCGGTTGTCCGGCATTTTTACCGAACCTGCTTTTATGATAATGACCTGCGCCACCGCGTTAAGCACTCCGTCTTTAAGCATGGCCGTATCAAGATATTCTTGGTACGTTTTCAGAGTGAATTTTTGGTTGCTCAAAAGTGACTTGGTGTATCCCGACAGCTGCTTGAAAATGTCTTTTACGACATCGTCATATTCTTTCTTTGTGCACCGTATGACCTTCCCTCGGTACTTCACTTCCAAAAGAGGCTCTTTGGCGAGGTCTTTGAGTACCTTTTTATGCGCAGGTACCAGCGCTTTAAACGTCCGCTCACCGGGATCAATCACTTGATCGGGGTTCTTAATGCCAATCTTTTTCTGAAATCGCCCAATCGCTTTAAGCAATCCCGCATCCATCTTCCCGGAAACGCCCAATGGCCCAATCTTGTTGGACTCAAGCATCGCTCGAACAAGAATGACGTCCGCCGATTGGTTTTTTACGGGTGCGCCTTCGCTGGTACGTGGACTTAACCCAACCGGTGCTTTTAGCTTAAGTTCAGCCATAACAATATCCTCAAAAAAAGAATTATCATCATGAGATGGTGGTTTTGCCCATACGTCAAGTACCGAGAATCCTTACTTATTTGGAAAGTCACGGCTTCCTGGTGCGCTGTCTCAACTTTTTGCAATGTCAGGTTGCGGATCCGCCTATAGGTGAAAACCCGAAATTTTCGCCGCCCATGGCGACAAGTTTGACAATGCATTTAACGGCGCCGCGCCCTAGGGTCAGGACCCAAGCCTCCGGCTTAAAGCTACTGCCCTGCCAACATCCAACCGGCCGCTTTTTCTGCGATCATAATCGTCGGGGAATTTGTGTTGCCGCTGGTGATCTCGGGCATGATGGACGCATCCACCACGCGTAACCCGGCCACTCCTTTCACCCGTAAATGCGGGTCCAACACGGCGGTCTTGTCATCGTCGCGCCCCATTTTCACGGTGCCGACGGGGTGAAAGATCGTGCTGGCAATGTCACCTGCCAGTTTGGCCAATTCGTCGTCTGTTTGATACTGAATACCGGGCTTAAATTCCTCGGGCGCATAGGTTGCCATCGCGGGCTGTGCCATAATCTCGCGCACCTGACGCAGGCTGTCCGCTGCAACTTTGCGATCCTCAGTCGTGTCCAGATAGTTCGGCGAAATATCAGGCGCATCGCGAAAATTGGATGAGGCAATGCGCACATGCCCCCGGCTTGTCGGGTTCAAGTTGCAAACACTCACGGTCATCGCTGGGAATTCGTGCAGGTCCTCGCCAAAGGCTTCAAGGCTTAAAGGTTGCACATGGTATTGCAGGTTGGCGTAAGCGCGACTTGGGTCTGATCGGGTAAACGCACCCAATTGGCTTGGTGACATGCTCATCGGACCAGACCGTTTCAGCATATATTCAAGGCCAATCTTTGCCTTTCCAAAAAGCGAGTTGGCCAAAGTATTTAGCGTTCTGGTGCCGTTGACCTTGTACACGGCTCGGATTTGCAAATGGTCTTGCAAGTTCTCACCCACGTAAGGCGCGTCCTTCACAACCTCGATCCCATGCTTTTTCAACAGCCCCGCCGGACCAATGCCAGAATGCTGCAAAATCAGCGGGGAATTCACAGCTCCGGCTGACAGCACAGCCTCTTTTTCCACGCACACGTCGACCCTCTGACTCCTGCGGAGAACAACCGCACCACTGCAGCGCAACGCCCCGTCCTTAGCCTTGTCGAAGGTCAGTTTTTCAACCTGCGCTTCAGTCCAGATGGTCAGGTTCTTGCGCGACTTGGCCGGGCGCAAGAATGCTTTGGACGTGTTCCAGCGCCAACCAGAGCGTTGATTGACGTCAAAATACCCAACCCCGGCGTTGTCACCAGAATTGAAGTCGTCTGTTTTTTCGATGCCAGTTTCGGTCGCCGCATCCGCAAAACTGTCCAGAACGTCCCACCGTAAACGTTGCTTTTCAATGCGCCACTCACCGCCGTGACCATGCATGTCGGAAAAGCGGCTGTTGTCCCCAGTGACGGGGTCAGCGCCATCGTCCATTTTGTAATGGTCTTCGTGCGACTTAAAAGTCTCTAGCGAATTATCCCAATTCCAGGCGTCTTCGCCTGTCAATCTTGCCCAGTTGTCATAGTCTCGCGCTTGGCCACGCATATAGATCATGCCGTTGATTGACGAACAGCCGCCCAACGTTTTCCCGCGCGGATACAACAGACTGCGCCCGTTCAATCCATTGGTCGGCTGGGTTTTATACATCCAGTCGGCGCGCGGATTGCCGATGCAATACAGATAGCCAACAGGAATGTGCATCCACGGATAAGTGTCCGGTTTGCCCGCTTCTAACAGCAACACGCGGGTGTTCGGGTCAGCGCTCAGCCGGTTTGCCATAAGACACCCGGCCGACCCCGCGCCAATCACGATGTAATCAAAGCTGTCTGCCTTATCCGTCATTTGATCCATCCCGCCAATAATTCTTCTATCCGCCCAAGGTCTCTTGCCGTGGTGGTACACAAAAAACGAATGACACATCGCTCAGTGCAACTTTAGCAAATTTTTTATGGACGGGTTTTTGAACATCAACAACACCGTAGCCGTTGTGACCGCCACGCTTGTCGTATGGCATAGGGTCTTTAACCTATTTTAAGTCGAAATTTCGCACCCATTTTGTGAATGACGACCCCGATATCGCGACAAGCAATGCGGCCTTTTGCGGATCAATGCGAGCCGTCTCAGCGAACTCTAGCACCTCCACGACAATAGGAATTCCTTGAAACCAAAGCCTTTGCGTCCTACCACCCCTTAACCCAAGTGGAGACTTCATGCCCCGCACGCACACCATGACCCGAACATGACAACGCAGTTGTGCACAGCGTTGCAGACCCTTGGCTGGCAATCTTTCTTTGCCGATCAAGTCAGCGCAGCGACACTTGAAGCGACCCCACCCGTGCGGGTGATGGAAGTACGGCGTAACGCGCTGTACCTGCGCGGCGAAGACATCAACGATACCCTGCCCCCACGCGCAGACGTCACTGTCGGCGACTGGCTGCTGCTGGATCGTGACACCCCGGCTGCAAGTGTCGTGCTGGACCGAAAAAGCCTGATCAAACGCCGCGCACCCGGCCATGATCGATCGGTGCAATTGATCGCGGCAAACATCGACACGGTCTTTGTGGTGACCTCATGCAATCAAGATTTCAACGTCGCACGCTTGGAACGCTATGTCGCGCTGGCCTTTGATGCAGGCATCACGCCCGTGATCTTGCTGACCAAATCCGATCTGACTACCGATGTGCAAACCTATTTGAACGCCGCACAGGCGATCTCGGACCATGTGCCTGTCATCGCCCTGAATGCCAAAAGCGAAGCACCACGTGCCGCATTGGCGCAATGGTGCGGTGCGGGTAGGACAGTGGCCTTTCTTGGGTCCTCTGGTGTTGGGAAATCAACTTTGACCAATGCACTGGCGGGCAAGGACACCATCCAAACCCAAGCGGTGCGCGAAAGCGATGCGCGCGGGCGGCACACCACTACGGGTCGGCAAATGCACACCATGCCCGATGGATGTCTGGTACTGGACACACCCGGCGTACGCGAGCTGCAACTGACTGATGCAGCAGCTGGCATCAGAGATGTCTTTGCTGACCTGCAAGAATTAACCACCCAATGCCGCTTTAACGATTGCAAGCACACGGTTGAACCGGGTTGCGCCATTTTGGCAGCGCTCAAGGCTGGTGACATAGACGCCGCACGCCTAGGGCGCTGGCGCAAGTTGATGGAAGAAGAGGCGCTTAATTCTGCCAGCCTTGCACAGCGCAAGACCAAGGACAAAAGGCTAGGAAAAACGATCAATCAAATCCAGAAACAGAACCGCAAGCGGTATTAAAAAGACAGCTTCTCACAACAAAAAATGGCGCTCGAAGGCGCCATTCCCGTTATTTGAAGGCAAGGTGTCTGGTTTATCCCCGGCTCTTGGCTTGAATGCGCCCCCGGGGCTCCGCCCGCAAAGGCTTCAAAAGGTCCACTGGACCTTTTGCCGAGTTCTCGCTCGGATCAGCCTTTACCCTTCCACGGCACCAAAATCCGTTCGGCCCAGCGCATCAACATATCAATGCCAAAGCCGATAATGCCGATCAGGATGATGCCCATCAACACGATGTCCGTATTCTGGAACTTCGAGGCGACCATGATCATCATGCCTGCCCCCTGATTGGCCGCAACCAGTTCAGCGGCCACAACCGTCCCCCAACACACGCCCATGGCGACACGGGCGCCAGTGAAAATCTCGGGCAAGGAATTGGGCACAATCACATGGCGCATAATTTGCGCCTTACTGGCCCCCAAACTGTAGGCTGCATGAACTTTGGAAATCTTAACGCCGCTCACCCCTGATCGCGCCGCAATGGCCATGATC
>CAZJAW010000141.1:0-6460 GCA_964544035.1 uncultured Rhodobacterales bacterium | reverse complement strand
CATTTTTAACAGGGAACGACTTAGATGCGAATGTTGTCCATCCTTCTGGCCGTGATTGTGGCAGCAGGTTTGTATCTTTGGGTGATTGAACGCGAAGCGACGCTGGCGTTCATCGCAGAAAACTTGAGCCCTGAGGCGTCCACCGACGCAGACGCAGAAGAGCCTGAAGTCACGGAAGTTGATGAAACCCCTGACGATGCAAGCAAATTAATCAAAGTCGTCGCCGTTACGTCTTTTGCGCGCGAAATCGACAGTGCCGTTTTGCTGCGCGGTCAAACCGAAGCGAAGCGCGAAGTGACCGTTCGCGCCGAAACGTCCTCGACTGTGCAGTCTCCCCCTTTGCGCAAAGGTGCTTTCATCACGCAAGACCAGCTTTTGTGCGAATTGTCTGTCGGCACCCGCACTGGCGCTTTGAACGAAGCGCGCGCAATGTTGGCCGAAGCCATCGCTGGGAAAACCGAAGCCGAAAGCCGCATTCCAGAGGCACAATCGCGTGTGGTCGAGGCCCAAGCCCGCATCGAAGAGGCCATGGTCAACCGTACAGCGGCCCGCCGCCTGTCTCAGGACGGGTTTGCTGCTGACACCCGCGTCAAAGCCACCGAAGCCAACGTCGCAGGCGCCGAAGCTATCCTTGAAGCCGCCAAATCCGGCGTGACAGCGGCCACCGCGGGCCTGCAATCAGCAGATGCACGTATCGAAAGTGCCGCCGCCGCTGTTGCCACAGCGGAAAAGGAACTTGAGCGTCTCGAAATCCGCGCACCCTTTGCAGGGCTGCTTGAAACCGACACGGCAGAATTGGGCACGCTCCTGCAACCCGGCGACGTGTGTGCAACTGTGATCCAACTTGATCCAATCAAGCTTGTCGCCTTTGTGCCCGAAACTGAAGTCAGCCGCATCAGCGTTGGCGCTTCGGGCTATGCGCGCCTTGCCACGGGGGGCGAAGATATCAGCGGTGAAGTCACCTTTCTAAGCCGGTCGTCTGATCCCACCACCCGCACCTTCCGCGTTGAGATGGAAGTGCCCAACACCGACCTCGCGATCCGCGATGGCCAAACAGTTGAAATCGACATCGCAGCACCAGGGTCAAGCGCGCATCTGTTGCCCGCTTCGGCATTGACCCTGAATGCAGATGGGCAACTTGGCCTGCGCACTTTGGATAAGGACAGCGTTGTGCAATTTGTACCAGTTGTGATGCTGCGCGATACGATTGACGGCGTGTGGTTGACTGGTCTGCCTGAGCGCGCAGACGTCATTGTTGTCGGCCAAGAGTTCGTGACCGCAGGCGTCAAAGTCGCACCCACCTTTCAGGAGCGCACCCAATGACCGGGATCGTTGACTGGGCCGCTTCGCGCGCGCGCATGGTGCTTGCCTTTATCGTACTTTCCCTTGCGGTTGGCACATTCGCCTATGTGAGCCTGCCCAAAGAAGGCGAGCCCGACATCGAAATCCCCACGCTGATAATCTCGGTTCCATTTCCGGGTATTTCGGCGGCGGATTCTGAAACGCTGTTGATCAAGCCAATGGAAACCGAACTCAGCGATCTGGACGGTCTGAAAAAGATGACCTCTACAGCCGCTGAAAGCTATGCCAACGTGGTGTTGGAGTTCGAATTTGGCTGGGACAAAACCCAAGTCATGGCCGATGTGCGGGATGCCATGAACGGTGCGGAATCCGAATTCCCCGATGGGTTTGAGGCCTACACTCTGGATGAGTTCAACTTTTCTGAATTCCCAATCATCATCGTCAACCTGTCTGGCCCCGTTCCTGAACGCACAATCACACGTGTTGCCAAAGACTTACAGGACGACATTGAAGGCATGGACTCGGTACTAGAGGCGTCCATCGTGGGCAGCCGCGACGAGATGGTTGAAGTTATCATCGACCCGCTGCGCCTGGAAGCCTACAATGTCACGGCCGCAGAACTGATCAACGTGGTGCGCAACAATAACCAATTGATTGCCGCCGGCGACGTAGAGACAGCACAGGGGTCATTTGCCGTCAAAATCCCTTCGTCCTTTGACGAGATCAGCGACATTTACGACCTGCCCGTCAAAACCAATGGCATCCGCGTGGTGACACTGGGCGATCTGTCAAAGATCAACCTGACGTTCCAAGACCGCACGTCGACCGCGCGTTTCAACAGCAAAGACACCGTGGCGCTGCAGATCGTAAAGCGAAAAGGGTTCAACCTGATCGACACGACCACGGCTGTAAAAACCCTGCTGGCCGAAAAAGTCGAGGAATGGCCCGAAGGATTGGTTGCGGCTGTGGATGTCGGCACCTCAAACGACCAAAGCCGCGAAGTGGCCTCTATGGTTGGTCAGCTTCAGGGGTCAGTTTTGACGGCGATTGCGCTGGTGATGATTGTGTCGTTGGCCGCCCTCGGCCCACGCGCTTCGCTTCTTGTGGGGTTTGCGATCCCGACGTCTTTCTTGCTGTGTTTTGTGCTGCTGGCAATCATGGGCATTTCGATTTCCAACATCGTGATGTTCGGGTTGATCCTGTCTGTGGGCATGCTGGTCGATGGCGCAATCGTGGTCGTCGAATATGCCGACAAACGCCAACAAGAAGGTGCGGGCCCCATGCAGGCCTATGTGCAGGCCGCCAGACGCATGTTCTGGCCCGTTGTATCCTCCACCGCCACGACCCTATGTGCGTTCCTGCCCATGCTGTTCTGGCCCGGTGTACCGGGTGAGTTCATGGGGCAATTGCCCGTCACGTTGATTTTTGTTCTGTCGGCTTCACTGATTGTCGCCCTGATCTATCTGCCGGTTATGGGCGGGGTTTTGGCGCGCATGATCAACTCGGTAAGTGCTAAAAGTATGAAAATCGCTCAACTGCCTGCTCTCGCCCACGCGGGGTTGTTCCTTGTCGTTCCCATATTGATCGCGCCTCTCGTCATTGAGCAATTGCTACCGATCACGCTAAATTTCGAACTGAAAATACAATTTTTCAGTTTGTTTTTTGACGGGAACGCGTTTTTGCAGTCCCCATCATTGTCAGGGCAAATTCTACGCGCCTTCTCCGAAATGGACCAACAAAATGCGTTGGGCTCCGTCTTGCCGACGTTCCTCTATGTATTTTTCCTGTGTTTGGTTTTGGTAATCATTGGCCTTCTGGCGCTTGTCGGCGTTGTTTTAGCCATCCTTGCAATCGGGGGCGTATTTGTCCGCCTTGGCTGGGCAGGCCTGTGGGCTGGGCGCAAGGTGTTTGGCACTGGTCGCGGGCGCGTCAAGTCGGGCTACCAGCGTTCAGGTTTTGGATATTTCATGCAAGGGATCGTGGGCAATCCAATCATGCCCATTGCCATGCTGGCCGGCGTCTTTGTCTTTGTCGGCACCACGCTGATCTATTTTATCAACAACAACAATGGCGTAGAATTCTTTGTTGAGACTGAGCCCGAACAGGCCATCGTCTATGTGATCGCGCGCGGCAATCTGTCGTTGGATGAAAAAGACGCGCTGCTGCGCCAAGCCGAAGACGTTGTCGTCAACCATCCCGGCATCCGCAGCGCATTCGCATTTGCGGGCAATGGTGGGCTGAACGCCAACACAGGCGGGGCTGGCGCACCGTTGGATGCCATCGGTCAAATCCAGCTTGAAACGATCCCGTGGGAAGAACGCCCCGAGGCGACGGAACCTTGGTTCACGATCCCCTTCATTGACCACACCGTCACCCGCCACGTCAAAGCGAACGCTTTTGACGGCGACACGGTGATGCAAGAGCTCAACGACGCCTTATCACAAATCCCCGGCATTCGCACCGAGGCCCTGCCTTTGGCCCAAGGTCCAGCCAGCGCTAAGCCCGTACATCTGCGCATCAAAGGGGACAATTTTGATGATCTGCTAAACGCTGCTGGAACGGCGCGCGCCGAGTTTGAACGCTTGCCCGGCATGACCCGAATCGAAGACACCCGCCCTCTGCCCGGCATTGATTGGCAGATCGATGTGGATGTGGAAAAGGCGGGACAATACGGCGCCGACGTGGCCACTGTGGGCGCGATGGTGCAACTTGTGACACGCGGGTTGCTGCTTGATACCATGCGGGTGCCGTCCTCCGACGAAGAGGTCGACATCCGTGTCCGCTTGCCAGCCAAAGATCGTGTGTTGTCGACCCTCGACACGCTTAAGGTGCGCACGCCCGACGGGCTTGTGCCGCTGGCAAACTTCATTACGCGCACTCCGGTGGCACAGCTGGCCCAGATCAGCCGCGTGGATCAAAACCGCTATTACGATGTAAAGGCTGACGTATTACCCGGATTGCAAAAATTGGTCCGCACCGACCGCGTTGACGGCGTGGATGTCGAAGTGATTGCAGCCACGCTGCGCCCCGCGCCCAATGGCGAGATCACAACCGCTGATGACATCACCTACACAGTGCTGTCATTGGGCGACACAGCGGGCGACGTCGATCTTCAGGCCGCTATGGACAACGGTGATCTGCGCCTGCTGCCTGTGAACCCGAACGAGCGAATTGCAGAGCTAACAAAATGGCTGGAAACCGATCCGCTGCCAACGGGCATCGAATTTGAATGGACCGGAGATCAAGAGGATCAGGCGGAATCCGGTGCCTTCCTTGGCAAAGCGTTCCTTGGTGCTTTGGGTCTGATGTTCATCATTCTGTTGGCACAGTTCAACAGCGTCTATAACGCGCTGCTGGTGCTTGGTGCCGTGGTTCTGTCGACTGCAGGCGTGCTGATCGGGATGCTAGTCATGGATCAGGCGTTTTCAATCATCATGACCGGAACCGGGATTGTCGCTTTGGCCGGGATTGTGGTGAACAACAACATCGTGCTGATCGATACCTATCAAGAATACGAACGCTACATGCCCCGGATCGAAGCGATCATACGCACGGCCCAAGATCGTATTCGCCCGGTGCTGTTGACCACCATCACAACGATGGCTGGTCTTGCGCCGATGATGTTTGGCCTCAGCCTCGATTTTGGCGGCGGTGGCTATACCATCGACAGCCCCACAGCGCTGTGGTGGAAACAACTGGCGACGGCCGTAGTTTTCGGCCTTGGCATCGCGACGGTGTTGACGCTGGTGGTCACGCCTTCGCTGCTGGCGATGCGGGTGTGGATCGTAACCTACGCGATGTGGCTTAGCCAATTGCTGGCCAAGCTGTCGTTGGGACGCGCCAGCAAGGCCGCGCGCGACTGGTCGCTGTCGCGCCAAACCGGCAAGATGAAATCGCGCGAACTGGTTTGGGACTTTGAAGACGGGGATGGACCACATCCGCGTGAACCAGAGATGCCGTTCCAGTTGACCTCTCCAATCAAGGCAGCGGAATAGGCAGCCACACGCATCCCTGATGCAATCGTGATCCCCTCGGCGCTGTGCAGGCGTTAAATTTGTGCGCAAATTGCGGTGGGTCACGGCGGCCCGCAGCGCAGTGTCCCGCTTTGGGCACACACTTGTTTGCCAAAGGGCCCGATATGGATCGCACCCGTCAATTCTTTCGCAATTTCCACTGGATCATCGCGCTGTTTCTGACGCTGTTTATGACGTTCGGCTGGCGTGCCGAGGCGCAAACCCTGCCCGAATATGTGATTGCAGAATTTGGCACACCGCCCGCCGCCGTCACTGGCCGTCCAAATAATGCTGTGCGCGCGGCGTTAAAGACACTGGTATCGCAAAGCATAGATCAAGCTGGATGGACCCAAAACGAAACTGCGGCCTTTGAAACAGTTGCGGCCTCAAAGGATACGCGTCTTGTGTGGTTGCTGACGGATATGATGCGCTTTACATGGCGCCCAGAATTCCGCGCATTGCTGGTCAGCACGGCCACAGACATCATCAATCAAGATCTCGAAACTCTGCGCGACAGTTCCGAGATCATCGACCACCTGATCGCATGGGACATCCCCGCCTATCCCGGCTATCTGCGCCACAAGCGGGCGATCTACACCAACTACCTACCGGGCATGAAGCGCATCTTTGCGAAAGGCGACATCGATTGGCAATTGGTCGGCTGGGGCGGCGTTGGGATTGATGATCGCCCCTTTGGCAGCAGGGAGATCTGTTCGTGTATCCCAGCCGTCGATAACCCCGAAGTCAGCACAGCGGCGGAAGCCACATGGCTAAAGGACAGCGACATTGTATTTGGCATCGAAGTGAACGGCGAATTCCGGGCCTATCCCCGCCGCATCATGGAGGTGCGCGAGATGGTCAACGACACGCTTGGCGGGCGCGATTTGGGCATACCCTATTGCACCTTGTGTGGCGCTGCGCAGGCCTTTTTCACCGATGAATTGCCCGGTGGCCTTAAACGTCCGATCTTGCGCACCTCGGGCCTGCTGAGCCGGTCGAACAAGGTAATGTATGACCTTAACACCTATTCCGTCTTTGATACTTTTTTAGGTAAGGCTGTAACCGGGCCATTGGCGCGGCGTAACGTGGAATTAAAACAAGCCACTGTGATCACCACCGAATGGGGCACGTGGAAAGCAGCACAC
>CAZJAW010000140.1:0-6467 GCA_964544035.1 uncultured Rhodobacterales bacterium | reverse complement strand
TGTCCCCTTGCTTGGGCAGTTGCCTATCGATCTTGAGACGCGATTGGCTGGCGACGGGGGCGCACCGATTGCTGCGGGCGGTGGCGCGATGGCCGACGCGTATGCACGTATTGCTGAGGGTTTGATCAAAGGCGGAATGGCCTAACGTCGCTTGTTTCAAAATAGATTTGCTCGAAGTTCTTGCTTTATGGGTGTGCGTTCCGGGCAAACGGCCAGGGCGGTTGGACTAGGAGTCCAACGCGCCAAAGGCAACGGACAGCTTTCCGCTCGCGCCTTGGAAGTTAAAGCGATCAGCTTTATGGGAAATCATGGAACTGGCTGCGGGAATGCGTGGGAAAGCGCATAGATTCGGCAAATATCTACGAATCGAACCTTATTTTCTTTGGGTTTCCGGGCAGGCGCGGCGGAACATATAAGGAACATTTTGATCGATTTGTAAAATCTGCAAAAAAATGGGAAATCATGGGAGCTTTCGGCACTGCGTGTCGTTGATCTATATGTAGTGGCTTTTAGAATTTCGCCTACTATTTGGGCGATTTATGTAGCTGATTTCGTGATTTTAGCTTTTAATCGGTGAGGCGATTGAGTCCTATTTTCAGAAAACCCTCAAAAAAATAGTTGCCAGCCCACGTTTTCCCATAGTATCCCTGTTTACATCAGATGAGGACGAGCTGGGGCGCTAAACGACCCCGACAAAAATCAAAATAGGTTTCATACAGGCAGTTCGCATTCATCAGACCAAGAGATCCGGCGCGCGAGCGAGCAGACATCCCCCCAGGTGGCGCGCGCAGCTGGACATCCCGCTAGTCGGGACAATGGCGGCGGGTTGATCAGTGGCAGCAGATCAACCTGCCGTTTTTAATTTCAGCACCCCGAATGGGGGCATCCAAAACCTAAGGGGACACGAAATTCAGCGCGGGGGCGCAGGCAGACCACAGCGCACCATGCGCGACAAACAAACGTCAGGCGCGCGCGAGCGCGAGTTGAAAAAGGGACGGGCCAAACGGTGGCACGCAGATTCAGAGGCGAAAGCGACCACAAAGTGGACGCAAAAGGCAGGGTGTCTATCCCGGCCTCTTTTCGCCGTGTCATTGAATCTTGTGACCCGGACTGGACGGATGGTCTGCCACCTCGCGTGATCATCGTTTATGGCGGCGACACCCGCGACTACCTTGAAGGTTTCACTGTCGAGGCCATGGACGAGGTTGACGAGAAAATCTCAAAGCATCCGCGCGGTTCGGCCCGGCGCAAAGCGATGGAGCGTCTTTATAGTGCGCAATCCATTGAAACTGTCGTGGATGACACGGGCCGCATCGTGCTGCCGGCCAAGCTGCGTGAAAAGATCGGCCTTGATGGCATGGCGCGTTTTGTGTCTTCGGGCGACACGTTCGAGATTTGGAGCCCAGAAGCGTATAATGCAAGTATCGCAGCCCTCGACGATGAAGGGTTTGATCCAGACAAGGACCCCTCCGTCTACTTAGATGGAGACATGGAATAATATGTCGGCAGAAACGGACGCATAAGGAAATGTCTGGCGCGCCACATATACCAGTTTTGATTGACGCAATCCTGTCGCACTGCGCGCCGATTGAGGGCACATGGCTTGACGGGACATTTGGTGCGGGCGGCTACAGCCGCGCTTTGCTGGATGGCGGGGCGGACCGCGTGATCGGTGTGGACCGTGATCCCGTCGTGTTTGACATGGCGGCAGATTGGGCTGGTTCTTATGGCGATCGCCTTGTCCTGCAACATGGCGTGTTTTCCAAGCTGGACGAATACGGCGAAGGCCTTGATGGCGTGGTTCTGGACCTTGGCGTCAGTTCCATGCAGCTTGATCAAGCCGAGCGCGGCTTTTCCTTCATGAAAGACGGCCCGCTCGATATGCGCATGGGGCAGGACGGCCCTACGGCTGCAGATCTGGTAAATGGTGCAGAAGAAGCCGTACTGGCCGATATCCTGTTTCACTACGGCGAAGAGCGCGCCAGCCGACGCATCGCGCGCGCCATCATCACAGCGCGCCCGATCACCACAACGCTGGAACTCGCGGGTATTATCGAAAAATGTCTGCCGCGCTCAAAGCCCGGTCAAAGCCATCCCGCAACGCGTAGCTTTCAAGCGCTGCGTATTGCAATAAATGATGAATATGATGAGCTTTATCAGGGTCTTATGGCCGCAGAGAGGGCATTGAAGCCCGGCGGCAAACTTGCTGTTGTGACATTCCATTCAGTCGAGGATCGTATGGTCAAGCGCTTCCTCACCGCCCGTGGCGGCCGTAGCGCGAACGCTAACCGTTATGCGCCCGAAACGGTTCAAGAGGCCGCGCAGTTTGTTCTGAAAAGCCGCAAAGCCATCGCGCCGGACGCGGAAGAACTGGCCGCAAACCCACGCAGCCGCTCGGCCAAGCTGCGTGTTGGCGTGCGAACGGACGCACCTTCAGGTGAAATAACCGCAAAATCCATCGGGATGCCGTATACCAAGGGGATGAATTAGATGCGTAGTGTGTTGTATGTGCTGACAACTTTGGCTGTGATTGGGCTCGCCTTTTGGGCCTATCGCGAGAACTATGCCACGCAGGATTCCCTTGCTCAAACGGATCAGTTGCACCGCGACATTCGCGCCGCTCATGCGCGGCTGGCTGTACTCAAGGCCGAATGGGCTTATTTGAATCGCCCCGATCGGTTGCGGGATTTGGCAGACATCAACTTTAATCGACTTGGCCTGTTGCCATTCCGTCCTGACCAGTTTGGGCGCGTGGATGAGGTTGGCTTTCCTAAGCCTGTGTATTTAGACATCACCAACAGCATTGAAGTGTCAGGCACGCTCGGCACCGAGGAGCAGCAGCCATGATCCGTACACCTTTGCGCCCATTGGCCCGCATTTTGCCTGCCCGCTTGGCGGGTCAAAACACGGAAGACATCGAGCGCGAAAACCTGCAGGTCCGCCATGAAGAAATGCGTGATATGGCCCGTCAACGCGCTGAAGGGCGTCTGTTGGTGCTTGGCGCGTTCTTTTTCGCAGCCTTTCTGGTCGTGGGTGTCCGCATGGGTGTCATGGCCACATCCGATCCGGTCGAACCACGCGCCAGTGCGCAAGGGTCTGCCATCTCTGCCGCGCGGGCCGACATTGTGGACCGCGATGGGCGTCTTTTGGCGACAAATTTTGAAACCCACGCGCTTTATGCACAGCCTCCGCTGATGATCGACAAAGAAGGTGCGGCCAAAGGGCTTGCCGCGATCTTCCCCGAATTGGACGAAGCGGAGTTGTTAGAAGATTTCAAAGGCAAGCGTAAGTTCCTGTGGATACGCAAGAAAATTAGCCCCGAGCAGTTGCAAGCCGTACACGAAATTGGTGATCCCGGCCTGTTGTTTGGCCCGCGCGAGATGCGCCTGTATCCCAACGGTTCTTTGGCTGCCCACGTATTGGGTGGGGCATCCTTTGGCAAAGAGGGCGTGCGCGCCGCTGAAGTCATCGGTGTTGCGGGGGTCGAAAAGTACTTTGACGACTATTTGCGCGACCCGGCCAATGGTCAACGTCCATTGCAGCTGTCGCTGGATTTGACCGTGCAGGCTGCGTCTGAACGCGTGCTGTTTGGCGGTATGAAGATCATGAACGCCAAAGGGGCGACATCAGTTTTGATGGATGTGCACACAGGCGAGGTGATCTCGGTCGTGTCATTGCCAGACTTTGACCCTAACAATCGCCCGCGCGTGGGGCTTACGGGTGACCAATCTGACAGCCCGCTGTTTAATCGTTCTGTGCAAGGGGTTTATGAGCTTGGCTCAACCTTCAAAATCTTTGCGGCGGCACAGGCTGTTGATCTGGGTTTGGTCTCACCCAGCACGATCATCGACACCAAAGGGCCAATGCGCGTAGGTGGTTTTCCCATTGGGGAATTCCAGAACAAGAATTACGGCGAGCTGAGTGTTTCTGACATCATCGTCAAATCCTCTAACCGTGGAACAGGGCGCATGGCGCTGGAAATCGGTGTGAAACGCCAGCAAGAATTCCTGAAATCCTTAGGCTTCTTTGAAGCCACCCCATTCGAAATCATCGAAGCGGCCAATGGCAAACCGTTGCTGCCGAAACGCTGGACAGACCTAAGCGCTGTGACAATCAGCTATGGCCACGGGTTGTCTACGTCGCCGATGCATTTGGCGGCAGGTTATGCAGCACTTGGCAATGGCGGCTATGCGGTGAAGCCGACGATTCTGAAACAACACAGACCGCAACACGGTCCCCGTGTGCTGAGCGCAAGTGCGGCCAGTGCGGCGCGTGATATGTTGCGCGCTGTAGTGACCGAAGGCACGGCCAGCATGGGCGAAGTTCCCGGCTATGCGGTCGGTGGCAAAACGGGCACGGCAGATAAACCAAAACCCAAAGGTGGCTATTACGAGGACAAGGTGATCGCGACCTTCGCGACTGTATTCCCAGCCAATGACCCAAAATATGTATTGGTGGTCACATTGGACGAACCGGTGGAAACGTCGGGCGACAAACCGCGTCGCACAGCCGGTTGGACTGCTGTTCCCGTCGCAGCAGAGATGATTGGCCGCATCGCTCCGCTTTTGGGCCTGCGTCCGGACGTTGAAACACGCAATTTGGCTGATATAACGCTCACCAGCAACGACTAAGGCGCCAAGGGGTCTTGGTCGACAAATATCCGTGGTGCCATCGGCATCCGATCCAAAAGGCGAAAACGCATGGGTGAGCAGGCACGACTTCTGTCCGCATTGGGCCTGACTGCCCAAGGCGGCCTAAATCCAACCATCACGGGCCTTGCCGTAGACAGCCGCATTGTCAAAGACGGTTTCCTGTTTGCCGCGATGCCGGGTAGCCGTGTGCACGGGGCCGAATTCATCGAATACGCGGTGCGTATGGGGGCGGTGGCAGTGCTGACTGATCGTGTGGGCGCCGAAATTGCAACTGATCATCTTGAAGGCATCGCTGTGGTGCTAACGGACGATCCGCGCGCTGCCCTGTCGCGGACCTCTGCTTTGTGGTTCGGGGGGCAGCCAGACACAATGGTTGCGGTCACAGGTACAAATGGCAAAACCTCTGTTTCTACCTTTGTACGCCAGATCTGGATCGAGATGGAATTGGCAGCGGTTAACCTTGGCACAACAGGGGTAGAAGGCGCGTGGTCCGCACCGCTGGCCCACACCACACCCGAGCCGATCACGCTACACCGCACTTTGGCCGAAGCCAAATCCGCCGGTATCACCCATGCCGCGATGGAGGCCTCAAGCCATGGTCTTGATCAACGTCGCCTGGATGGGGTGATTTTGAAGGCCGCTGGGTTCACAAATTTCACGCAAGACCACCTCGATTATCACGAAACGTTCGAGGCCTATTTCGACGCCAAAGCTGCTTTGTTCGCGCGCGTCCTGCCTGAAGAGGGCGTTGCGGTCATAAACATGGATGATGCACGCGGCATCGACATGGCGGCCATCGCCCACGCACGTGGGCAACGGGTGATGACTGTGGGGCGGGACGCGGGTGATTTGCACCTGTCCGCGCAACGTTTTGACAGCACTGGGCAGGATGTGCGCCTTGATTATGAAGGGCGCGCTTATACGGCGCGTCTGCCGCTGATCGGTGGGTTTCAGGCGGACAATGTGATGTTGGCCTGCGGCCTTGTCATTGCCTGCGGGGCTGATCCAGCACGCGTTTTTGAAACCTTGCCACATCTCGGAACGGTGCGGGGCCGCATGCAGCTTGCCGCGATCCGTGAAAATGGTGCGGCGGTGTTTGTGGACTACGCACACACGCCTGACGCTGTTGCCACAGCACTTTCTGCGATGCGCCCACATGTGATGGGCAAGTTGGTTGCCGTGGTCGGCGCAGGTGGTGACCGCGATGCAGGCAAACGCCCTTTGATGGGGCAGGCGGCACAGACCCACGCCGACGTGGTGTTTGTGACTGACGACAACCCCCGGTCCGAAGATCCCGCCACCATCCGCGCCGCAGTCATGGAAGGCTGCCCGCGAGCCACTGAGGTTGGCGACCGCGCCGAGGCGATCTTGCGCGCCGTCGATGCCCTTGGTCCTGGTGACGCGCTGCTGATTGCGGGCAAGGGCCACGAAACCGGGCAGATCGTTGGTGACGATGTGCTGCCCTTTGACGATGTGGAACAGGCCAGCGTGGCTGTCGCGGCCCTTGAAGGAAAATTGACATGACGCTTTGGACATCAGGCGACGCAGCTGTTGCGACAGGTGGGACAAACACTGCGGATTGGTCTGCCACGGGTGTGTCCATCGACACCCGCACATTGCAACCGGGGGACTTGTTTGTGGCTTTGCAGGCCGCGCGCGACGGGCACGACTTTGTCGCCCAAGCGCTGGAAAAAGGGGCCGCGGCTGCCCTTGTGACCCACGTGCCCGAAGGTGTGGCCAAAGATGCGCCCTTGCTGATTCTGAAGGACGTCTTGGCGGGGCTTGAAGCGCTCGGGGGTGCGGCCCGCGCCCGCA
>CAZJAW010000139.1:0-6492 GCA_964544035.1 uncultured Rhodobacterales bacterium | reverse complement strand
CAACACAAACAGCCACAGCGGAATTTCTACATTCGATGTCATTACTGCGACCCTGTCAGGCGTATGCGGAGTGGTAAACACAAAATTTCGACCGACAGCTCTGCCCTACTTGGCGTTGGATTGGGTACCTTGCTGGAAATCTAGGCGAGGCCATGCTGATCGCTATCCTTTTGCCGCAACGCCGCAAATGCCGCAACGCGGCGAATTGACAAAAGCAGATAATTTCACGTAGACAACTTCACACGTAATTTTGTTGCTTTATCGATTCACGAGGACGCCATGACACAAAAAGACCGCCCTTGGTTGATCCGCACATATGCGGGCCACTCAACAGCCGCAGCGTCCAATGCGCTTTATCGTTCCAATCTGGCCAAGGGTCAGACAGGACTGTCCGTTGCCTTCGATCTGCCCACACAAACTGGGTATGACAGCGATCACGTGTTGGCGCGTGGAGAAGTCGGCAAAGTCGGCGTCCCTATTTGTCATCTTGGCGACATGCGTGCTTTGTTTGCTGACATTCCGCTGGATCAGATGAACACGTCGATGACGATCAATGCCACAGCGCCGTGGTTGCTATCGCTCTATATCGCTGTCGCCGAAGAACAGGGCGCTGATATCGCAACATTGCAAGGCACCGTTCAAAACGATCTTGTCAAAGAATATTTGAGCCGCGGCACCTACATTTGCCCACCTGAACCAAGCCTAAAGATGATCGCGGATGTGGCTGAATATTGTTATACCCATGTGCCAAAATGGAACCCAATGAATGTCTGCTCTTATCACCTGCAAGAGGCGGGGGCGACGCCAGAACAGGAATTGGCTTTTGCTTTGGCCACCGCCACTGCAGTGCTGGACGCGCTTAAACCCCGCATTGCACCACAACATTTCCCGGCAATGGTTGGGCGCATTTCATTCTTTGTGAATGCTGGAATCCGCTTTGTGACTGAGATGTGCAAAATGCGCGCCTTCGTCGATCTGTGGGATGAAATCTGCGAAACGCGCTATGGGGTGACTGACCCGAAATACCGCCGTTTCCGCTATGGGGTTCAAGTCAACTCACTCGGTTTGACGGAACAACAACCCGAAAATAACGTCTATCGCATTCTGATCGAAATGCTCGCCGTCACTCTGTCAAAAAAGGCACGCGCCCGCGCCGTTCAATTGCCTGCATGGAACGAAGCGCTTGGTCTGCCTCGCCCATGGGATCAACAGTGGTCGATGCGCATGCAACAGATCATGGCCTATGAAACCGACCTTCTGGAATTTGATGATCTGTTTGATGGCAATCCAGCCGTGGATGCAAAAGTCGAAGCGCTGAAAGACGGCGCGCGTCAAGAATTGACGCAATTGGATGCAATGGGCGGGGCCATAGCTGCGATCGATTATATGAAAGCACAATTGGTAACTTCGAATGCTGAACGGTTAGGCCGCATCGAGCGCGGCGAAACAGTTGTGGTCGGAGTAAACAAATACCAAGCTGGCGAACCATCGCCCCTGATGACAGGGGATGGGGGTATCATGGTCGTCGACCCTGCAGTGGAACAAGATCAGATTGACCGTTTGAACAAGTGGCGCGACGCGCGCGACGCAAACGAAGTAACTGCCGCCTTGACCGAATTGCGCCGCGCAACAGAGGCGGGAGAAAACGTCATGCCCGCCTCGATCGCATGCGCACGCGCCGGCGTCACAACCGGTGAATGGGCCGCGCAAATGCGATCCGTACATGGGGAATATCGTGGTCCTACAGGGGTTTCGGCGTCACAGTCCAACATGACCGAAGGTTTGGACGAATTGCGGAACGCTGTGAATGCCGTCAGTGATAAATTGGGGCGGCGCTTGAAGTTTCTTGTTGGCAAGCCGGGCCTAGACGGACATTCCAACGGTGCTGAACAGATTGCTGTGCGCGCGCGCGACTGTGGCATTGATATTGCCTACGAAGGCATTCGACTGACACCCGAGGACATCGTGCGGGCCGCGCGAGAAGACGACGCACACGTGGTTGGCCTTTCGATCCTATCTGGCAGCCACATACCGTTGGTCGAAGATTTGTTGGAACGGATGCAAATTGAAGGTCTTAGTCATATCCCGGTTATTGTAGGCGGCATCATTCCTGAAGATGACGCAGAGCGCTTGCGCGCCATGGGTGTCGCGCGTGTTTATACGCCCAAGGATTTCGAATTGAATACTATCATGATGGACATAGTAACCTTAGCGGACGCCAAGGCTGTTGCGGCGGAATAAGTCATTCACGTATTTCGAGTCGCAGATACATCACCGCGCCTCCGTGTTTAGCGATAAAAAAACCGTCAAACTCTCCACCGCTAGTCGCAAAAATCGACCTATGCGGGCAAGACTTCGCTGCTGACACAAATGCGTTCATAATTTGCTATTGAATTTGTCTCTATGTTTAGAAAAAGGTGCCGAACACTCAAAGAACTTGGAGATTTAATATGGCGATCAAACTCGACAAAATGAGTCGCAAAGAATTGGAAGCTTTACGAGGTGACATTGACAAGGCGATTATTGATTTACACAAGAAAGAAAAGAAAGATGCCCTGAAAGCTGCTCAAAAGGCAGCCGCAGAATTCGGCTTCTCTTTGGATGAATTAACGTCCAAAAAAGGCGGTCGCGGCTCTGCAAAGGGCAGCAGCGCAGATCCAAAATACATGAACCCCGAAGACCCAACCCAGACTTGGACAGGTAAGGGGCGTCAACCCAACTGGTTCAAAGCAGCGATCGAGGCTGGCAAAGCCGCTGACGACTTGCTGATCTAAATTACAACGACACGAGGACGCACGTATACACGCGCGCCCTCGTATCGTCCCGCCCTTTTGCGGTAATGTAGCCCGACTCGTAATTAGATCGGAGCAACCATGACCGTCCATATCGGCGCAAACCCCGGACAAATCGCCTCAACCGTACTCATGCCTGGTGATCCTTACCGCGCAAAATGGGCGGCAGAGACTTACTTGGACAGTGTTGAATTGGTCAATGAAGTCAGAGGGATGTTGGGCTTTACGGGAACTTGGCGCGGCCATCCGGTGACCATCCAAGGTTCGGGAATGGGCATGCCGTCCTTGTCGATCTACGCCAACGAATTGATCAGCGACTATGATGTCCAAACGCTGATCCGCATTGGGTCTTGCGGGGGCATGCAACCCCATGTGGACATTCGCGATGTGATCATTGCAATGACGGCAAGCACCATCACCTCGCCCTCTTCAGGAATTTTTCGCGAAGTGAATTTTGCCCCCAGCGCTGACTACGGCCTTTTGGCGGCTGCTGTGCAAGCGTCTGAAGGCAAAGGGGTAAAAACACATGTCGGCGGCATCTATTCTTCGGATGTGTTCTATGCAGAACGTCCAGACTTGGATGAGCAAATGGTGCGCCACGGGATTTTGGCGGTCGAGATGGAAGCAGCTGAGCTTTACACTCTGGCCGCCCGGCATGGGCGGCGCGCGCTGGCCGTTCTGACTGTCAGCGATCACTTACAGACCGGCGCGGCTCTGCCATCTGAAGAGCGTGAGCGCAGTTTTGGCGACATGGTCGAAATCGCACTGGAAGCTGCGTTTCCGAGCTAAGAAACCAGCGGCACAAGCGGTACACAAACTATGCAAGGGCGCGCACCGTTTGGGTGCACTAAGCGCTATCCGGCGCTTGGAGAGTAGCAAAAAATCATATCAGCGCCCGTGCGTCCCATCATAGGCGTTCGGCGCGGGGCTGTTCCAACCATCAAGCGCCCCTGGGGCTGGTGCGAAGACTTCGATCTTGAGCGGATGGCAGGCGGCCACGTCTGAGGAATGTTCCGAACTGCAGTCCCCACCTGGGCACGCGCTCAGCCCTCCGAGCAAGTCAATCTCTGCAAACATGTCGATGTGATCGCCGGGACGTACGGGCGAGGCCTTCATAAAATACTGCCCAGTATCGCGCGTGAAACCCGTGCACATAAATACGTTCAGTACGTCATGCACGAACGGTTCAGCCTCTGCCAATGTAAGCCCTTTGTGATCCGCCAGCGCGCGGGTGAGGTTAGAATGACAGCAATGGTGATACTGTCCACCTTGCAACAGGTTGCCTGTGTAAGGATCACACCGCGTACCGATCACATCGTGCACCGAGCCGCCGTACGGATCGATCCCGTACCATTCCAAACTGTCATGGATCACTGTGGCCATCGGGCGCAATGTGGGAAAGCTGCTCCACATTCGCTCACCTGTCGTGATGTGAGTGCCATGCAAAGCGCGGGTTTTGCCGGAATAGAAGCGTTCGTTCAGATCGTGCGCATTCCACAAATTCAGGTCTCCGACTTGCGGGCCATCCATGCTTGAGATGCGGAATATGTGTCCGGCGGGGACCTCAAAGCAGGCCGCGTCGCGTGGAGGCGCAAGGACTTCGCTGACCTTGGTCATGCCATCACGCGCAGCACTGTAGCGCGCCATATCTGGGGCGGGCAACGTTTCGGTCGGATAGCAGATGACGGGTTTAATGGCACGGCGGGCATCGGCGTCCGGTGGAGTGTTTGGCATGGTGGGACCTGTTATAACTGTTGTCACATTCAGCGCTTTTGTGCCTGTGCAGGCAAGGCGAAAACAACATGGGGTGCTGGTTTTAGGACCTCCGCGTGTTTTCGACGGACTATGTGCAAGTCGGCTTTGCGGACGGAGCCGTCGTTCGGTTGCCGATACTCAATGTTGGCTTTCGCGATTAGTCGGCAGGCTCTCTGCTCGAGAAGGTACGATTTGCGAGATTGGCAATCATTATCGCCTTTTTCCAACTTATCCCTTCGCGTTGATCAACTGAAAGTGGGTGAGAGTTCTCCCAGAGGACAGCTTTTGGCCTTTGTCCTTTCGTCCCCCATTGTACATAGCATTCCATATGCACTAAAGGTGCGCCAGCATCAGAGCGATTGTAGAATGGCATATTCACGGCCAACCAACCGAAGCTTCCGAGCGTGGACTGATCTTGGCCAAATGTCTGAACATACTTGTCGAAGTTTTCTTTGGATTGGGTAACCCAAACGCCCCAAGTAAAGGGATCGTCCACACCTTCTATAGGAATCTCAAGAACGATGCGGATACAGAAAACATCTTCACCATCTTCGTCTTTGGCTGGCCTTATATGACAAATGTCGTCGGAAACACGGACGCGTTCTTCTCGTTCTGCATCTGGGATATCGAAGAAGTAGGTCGGGTACTTAAACGAGAAAGATGGCGAGCCCCTATGAACTTCACCGCACTCGCTGCACTGGTACGAAAATTGTTTTTTGCCGAAAAGCCGTTTGAACACTTAAGACCCTTTCCAAGCTTATCTTCCAAGTAAAAGCAGACATTGAGCTGTTCCTCAATGCCGGGGAGTCTGGGCTCAAAGCAGACTTTGACAGATACCCTCGCCCGCTTCGCGCGCACGATTGCTCGCATCGATTACAAAAAGGCTCCGCCGAAGCGGAGCCTTGATCACTGGTTTATCGGGTTCGATCAAACGGTGCGTTCGACCATCATCTTTTTGATGTTTGCAATGGCTGCGGCGGGGTTCAGACCCTTCGGGCACGTCTTGGCACAGTTCATGATCGTATGGCAGCGATAGAGCTTGAACGGATCCTCAAGGTCGTCGAGGCGTTCGCCCGTCGCCTCATCCCGGCTGTCGATGATCCAGCGGTAAGCGTGCAGCAACGCGGCTGGCCCAAGGTAGCGGTCGCCGTTCCACCAATAGCTCGGGCAAGACGTCGAGCAGCACGCGCACATTACGCATTCATATAGACCGTCCAGCTTTTCGCGATCATCAATCGATTGCTTCCATTCCTTGGCGGGGCGGTTGGTTTTGGTTTCCAGCCACGGCATGATGGATGCATGTTGTGCATAGAAGTGCGTAAGGTCGGGGATCAGGTCCTTGACCACAGGCATGTGCGGTAGCGGATAGACCTTGATGTCCCCTTCGACTTCATCCGTGCCGTAGATACAGGCCAACGTGTTAATCCCGTCGATATTCATCGCACAGGACCCACAAATGCCTTCGCGGCAAGAGCGGCGGAAGGTGAGCGTTGGATCGATCTCATTTTTGATCTTGATCAGCGCGTCCAGCATCATCGGGCCGCACGTATCCATATCAACAAAATAGGTGTCGACTTGCGGGTTTTTGCCGTCATCCGGATTCCAACGATAAATCTGGAACTTGCGCACATTGGTGGCGCCGTCGGGTTTGGGCCAAGTCTTGCCTGTGGTCATGCGGGAGTTTTTAGGCAGGGTCAGTTGGACCATGTCAGTGTTCCTTTCTATGTGCGGCAAGTGCGTCAGTTAAGGGATTAAAGAGCGGCTGGTTCTGAACCACAAGTTCGGAAATCCGCCGTCGGATATGGTTTGGTGGGGCCAGAGCGTTAAGCAGGCGCATGAATTCCAATGCGCCTTGGTTCAGGCTTTGGTTTCGGTTCGCCTCGATCGGATCAAGGTTGTCAATTTGTGCCGCACTAAGCCCGGCCAAGCCAAGCAATTGGCGGCC
>CAZJAW010000138.1:0-6544 GCA_964544035.1 uncultured Rhodobacterales bacterium | reverse complement strand
GTCGTGCTGAGGTCTAATGGTTGGGCAGAAAAACGCTGTTTCCACTGAATTCAGGTGATCGTATCAGACCTTTGCCAGCGTGCCCGCGAGAGAATTCCTTCCGGCAGAGATGATTCTCACCTGTGCAATGTCACCGGCAGAGACGTCGGGATCAGTCACGTGGACGGCATGCAGGTATTCGCTTTTTCCCACCATCTGCCCCGGATCGCGCCCAGGCTTTTCAAACAATACGCTAACGTCGCGCCCGATCATCCCATTTTGGATGGCCTGTTGTTGGCGCACAATAAGAGCCTGCAGCCGTTGCAGGCGGTCGTCCGCCTCTGCCACATCGACCTGCGCACGTTCTGCGGCTGGCGTGCCGGGTCGTGTCGAATATTTGAATGAATAGGCATAGCCATAGTTCACAGCTTCGACCAAATCGAGCGTGGCTTGGAAATCTTCTTCCGTTTCTTCAGGGAACCCCACAATGAAATCCCCAGACAATACAATGTCCGGCCTCGCTGCGCGGATGCGCTCGATCACGCGCAGATAGCTTTCGGCGGTATGGCTGCGGTTCATTCGTTTCAGAATTTTGTCGCTGCCCGACTGCACTGGCAGATGCAGATAAGGCATCAACTTGGCGCATGTACCGTGCGCTTCAATCAAATCATCGGTCATGTCATTGGGGTGCGACGTCGTAAAACGTATCCGTTCCAGCCCGTCCACGCGGTCCAAATCCCAGATCAGTTTCGCCAAGGTATAGTCAGAACCATCCGGCCCAGCCCCGTGATAGGCATTTACATTCTGGCCCAGCAACGTGATCTCGCGCACGCCGCGTTCGACCAAACCACGCGCTTCGTCCAGAATGCGCCCAGCCGGGCGGCTGACTTCGGCGCCACGTGTATAAGGTACCACACAAAAGGCACAGAATTTGTCGCACCCTTCCTGCACAGTCAGGAAAGCCGTCGGCCCACGCGCCGCTTTGGGGCGCGTTTTCAAGCGCTCGAATTTATCTTCTTCGGGGAAATCTGTATCCAAAGCCGTGGCACCCGTGCGCGTCACCGCCTCCATCTCGGGCAAGCGGTGATAGCTTTGTGGCCCAACAACCAAATCGACAGCGGGTTGGCGGCGCATGATTTCAGCACCTTCGGCTTGTGCCACACAGCCCGCCACGCCAATTTTCACATCTGGGTTTGCAGTCTTATACGTCTTGAGGCGACCCAGCTCAGAATAGACTTTCTCAGCCGCCTTTTCGCGGATGTGGCAGGTGTTAAGAAGGATCATGTCGGCATCGTCTGGCGTCGCCGTTTGCTCATAACCCTGCCCGCCCAGCGCTTCGGCCATGCGTTCACTGTCATAGACGTTCATCTGACAGCCATAGGTCTTGATAAACAGCTTTTTCGGCGTCGTCATGGGGGCATCCAGGGTCAAGAAATGTCAGGTCGGCGATGTACCAGTCGCTCGCCTCTCTTGCAATGCGTCGCGGATTAACCGAATGAAAGGAGGAATGCGCAACAAACCAAGAGCCATGCAGTACGACACCCTAACCCGTTTTGTAAATGACGCGAAGGCCATCCCGCAAAAAGGGCCCGTCGCCTTGGTTCTTGTCGAGGATGACGTCGAGGTCGCCACAACACTGCGCCACTGCCAGAATACGGGGTTCAAACATGTGATCGCCTGTATGCCGCCCAATTTTGAACTGCCGCGCGATTTGGTCGGCAATGTGATCCGCGTAGATTACGACATGTCAGCCGACCGCGCTTTGGAATATGCCGTCAATCATGTCATCGCAGCGCTGCCGACAGGCACTTGGATGCACTACTGTTACAACAGCGAATTCCTATTTTATCCATTTTGCGAGACCCGCACGATAGGCGAGATGCTTGCCTTTCACACAGAAGAGCGGCGCGATGCGATGCTAAGCTATGTCATCGACCTTTATGCGGATGACTTGTCCGAACACCCCAATGCCGTCGCCTTGGACGACGCGCATCTAGACCGGTCAGGGTATTACGCGCTGGCCCGTCCCGATGAAAAGGGTCATCCAAAAGAACGCCAATTGGATTTCTTTGGCGGGCTTCGCTGGCGCTATGAAGAACACGTGCCGGCCGCGCGGCGCAAGATCGACCGCATTTCCCTGTTCAAGACCAAGCCCGGCCTAAGAATGAATGCGGATCACACATTCAACGACGAAGAATACAATACGTATTCCTGTAAATGGCACCACAACCTCACATCCGCCATCTGTTCATTTCGAACCGCCAAGGCACTTAAGCTGAACCCCGGCAGCACCTATGACATCGAAACCTTCAAATGGCACAACTCTGCCCGCTTTGAATGGCACTCGCGCCAGTTGCTAGATTTGGGGCTGATGGAACCCGGTCAATGGTTCTAGATATTTAACCTTTCCAAGACAGGATCTACGCGCATGAAAATGATGAAGTTCGGGGGCAACGGCCCATCGGTATCGCAATTTGGGATTGGGGCGATGTCATTTGCGGGCATTTACGGCGATGCGACCTATGAAGAAAGCCATGCCGTCTTGAATGCCTGTCGCACTGCCGGGGTTACCCATATCGACACCTCCAATGTTTATGGCAACGGTCGCTCCGAAGAAATTATTGGCGCATGGTTTGCCGACACACCCGGCGCACGCGACGACATGCATTTGGCAACCAAAGCCGGGATCACGGGCGACGCAAAGCGGCGGTTCAACAACGACCCAAGCTATATGTCCGAATGTCTAGACGCCAGCTTGGCCCGCATGGGTGTGGATCATGTCGATCTGTTTTACGTGCACCGTTTCGACCGCGCCTATAGTCCCGAAGAATTGGGCGGCACCCTCAAGGCCTTGATCGACAGTGGCAAAACCCGCGCGGTAGGATTGTCTGAAATCGCACCGTCAACTCTGCGCCGCGTGGCCACAGAATGCCCTGTCGCCGCTGTGCAGTCTGAATATTCGCTGTCGACCCGCGCGCCAGAAATGGGGCTGGTACAAACCTGCGCAGAGCTTGATGCGACACTTGTGGCGTTTTCGCCTGTAGGTCGCGCTTTTTTGACCGACGCGCCCTTTAGTTTTGAGCGTGGGCAATCGCACCCATTCACAGCAAACAATCCGCGCTTCATGGCGCCAAACTACGCCGCCAACATCGCTGCAACGGATCGCTTCCGCGCACTGGCCGCTGACATGGGCTGCCCCGCCGCAGGTCTGGCAATTGCATGGCTGATCGCACAAGGCGACCATGTTTTGCCCATTCCAGGGACAAAGAACTTGGACCATCTGTCTGAGTTGCTGCGTGGCACCGAAGTGACGCTAAGTGCTGACGATTTGGTGCGGATTGAGGCCGTTTTGCCCGTCGGTTGGGCACATGGTGACCGCTATTCGGATGTGCAGTGGCAAGGGCCGGAGCGTTATAGCTAGGGTCAGGACCTGCGCGCGCTTAGCGCAGCACTGGAAACCAATCAGTCCGTAGACGTTGGCCCTCGACCATGTCATGCCCCGGAAATGGGGGCGATGTGGGACCGGGGCGCGTCACGTAACGCGCGTCATCCCCAACCAAACGCAGTGAAAACGCGCGGCGGCGGGTATCACTGTGGTTGCCGCGCGCGCCGTGCAGAGTACGAAAATGAAAAGCAACAGCATCGCCCGGTTCCATTTCGAATTCGACGATGCGCATGCCTTGTAATTCTGGATCGGGCACCGGGATGTAGTCGCCCTCAAAAAACGCCGTTTCTGACACCCAACGCGTTGGCACCACGTCTTTGGGCCACAGGTGCGATCCCGCGACACAACGCAAAGTGGCGGACGTGACAGGATCAAGCGGCGACCAAAAACTGATCGTCTGCTGGCCTTGCACAAAGTAATAAGGCGCGTCTTGGTGCCAAGGCGTCGCCATCGACGTGCCGGGTTCTTTGACCAGCACATGATCATGAAACAACTGCACCGACCGGGAGCCCATCAGCCTCGCGGCAGCATTGATCACGCTTGGGCTGCGCACCACCTCGGAAAATTCCGGTATACGCTGCCAGTTGCAATAATCATCAAAAAACAACCCCGTTTCGCCCTTGCGATCATTGGTCGATGCATAAGGACCGGGGGCGGCCATATTGCGTGCCACACCAGCGCGCAGGGTGTCCACGTGATCGGCAAACAGTCCACGGATGAGAACAACGCCATCTGCGCGATAAGTCGCGGCATCATCGGCGCTGACCACAGCCATGCGCTTTAGTGCTTACGGCGTAGGCGGATCACAACATCGACCGAAGCGATTTCGGCGCCGTCCGGTGTATCTGGCAGTTGCGCGATCACCAATTGGTCCGAAGGCGCATCCGTCAGCTTACCATCATCTTCCCAGAAAAAATGGGGATGATCGTGTGTGTTGGTGTCAAAGTAGCTTTTTGAGCCATCGACCATGACTTCTTGCATCAACCCTACATCACAAAATGCGCGCAAGGTGTTGTAGACAGTAGCCAGCGAAACGGCCTCTCCCTGTTCTTTGGCGGCCTCAAACAGGCTTTCGGCAGTGACGTGGCGGTGTTGCCCATCACCAATCAGCAGTGCCGCCAACGTCACGCGCTGACGGGTTGGGCGCAAGCCTGCGCCCGCCAGCCAATTGGTTCCGACCTCGTGTTGATCTTGTGCCATGCCAGTCCTCAATCTCTTATCCACATATATAAAGTGCCGAAGCCAAAAAATTCAATTGCAAAACGGGTTGCGCACATTATGCCACACGTCCAAAAAATCCCATTTGTTCACGCTCAGTGAACCGCGCGCCTGGCGTTGGGTAATGGGACAGCACTGCCACAATGCGCGATTGCGCTCCCTTTACAGTCGACACACGGTGGGCCGTATTTACACCCAGAAAAACATTTAGCGTCCCGGCGGTCTGTGGCAAGCGCGTCGGTTCAATCTGCCTTTCTAGCAGTGCAGAAATACCTGCGTGGTTCGGATCATCCGCGCTGCGTAAATCTTTGGCATATTCGAAAACACCGCCTTCACTTGGGTTCTGCAAGAGCAACGTAGTGGTAAAAATTGACCGATCAAAATGCCAATTCAACGCCTCGCCCGCGCGGTATTCCAAAACGTTGATACCGGCTAGGGCGTCATCCATGATGTAAAGCTGTGGGCGATCCATGACAGCAGCTAAGAATGCCGCAAACTCGGGCCATTGGTACAGTTGATCCAACGCCGTGCCGCGCAATTGGTCATGACACAGTGTGTGATTGGCTGTCTCGACCTTTTTTAATGCAGGATCATCCGCCGACAGTCCCGGCACCTCGTCCTTGAAATAGATGTTGTGCCACCGGCTGTGATGAAACGATTCTGTTGCCATGCGGGGATGCACATGGGCCAGCGTCTCGGCCAAAGCCTCTGGACGCATAAAACCAGCAAAATCAAACAACCCATTCTGCGCCAATCCTGCCTTGGCACGCGCAACCAAAGCGTCCCATGCAGCTGTTCCCGGTTGGTCCAGTGGGTATGTCTCAAGATCAAGAATATGTTTCATGACAGCACTTTGACTTTACTTTTATGCGCGGGGCAAGTGGGCATGTACGCCCTGCTCTTGCGCCCGCCATCCGCGCGATGCTAGAGGAGCCAGCAACGCTTCGATCCACTCCATTGTGCGCAAAAAAGAGGCCTAACATGGCAGACTATCCAACAAGCTTTGACAAAGACGGCTTGCTAAAATGCGCCAGTGGCGAGCTTTTTGGCCCCGGCAATGCGCAACTACCTGCCCCCCCAATGTTGATGATGGACCGCATCACGGACGTCTCGGGCGATGGCGGGGCGCACGGTAAAGGTCATATCGTGGCCGAATTCGACATCACGCCTGACCTTTGGTTCTTTGAATGCCATTTCCCGGGCAATCCGATCATGCCCGGCTGTCTTGGCCTTGACGGGTTGTGGCAGTTGACCGGCTTTAACCTTGGCTGGCGCGGCTGGCAGGGGCGCGGTTATGCTTTGGGTGTGGGCGAGGTTAAGCTCAAGGGTATGGTGCGCCCAGATCGCAAGATGCTGACCTACAAGATAGACTTCACCAAAGCGATCCAAACGCGTCGCCTGACCATGGGCGTGGCCGACGGCATCGTCGAGGCGGACGGCGAAGTGATTTACGAAGTCAAGGATATGAAGGTCGCGCTAAGCGAGAGCTGAGTGGCTGCTGTGCGGACTTTTCAGACTTTCGCGAAGTTCAGGACTTGTCATTACTGAAGCTGGCCTCATAGGCAGCATGGCGACCGGGGAACAACTCTTCATAGCGTGGGTTTGGAATTCCTAGGACATCAACTCGGAGTTCCTTGTGGTCTCCAAAATCAAACTCAAAAAGAACCGTGTCTAAACATTCAACTTTGACACCACGCTCAGTGTGCACAGACAACCCGACCCAACGATTTATGGCCGGATCATCATCCCGTTGCGGAGCAATGTTTGCTCGGAAATCGGAGAACGCTTCTTCGGCAAGGAAGTCACCCTCTGCACAACCCATAGGTGGGTCTCCTTCCTCCAAGGCGGATTTTCCAATTAGCTTTTCATGGTAAATGATATGAAACATGACAGAACATAACC
>CAZJAW010000137.1:0-6546 GCA_964544035.1 uncultured Rhodobacterales bacterium | reverse complement strand
GTTGATGCACAAATGGCGTGGTTGATCAACGAGGGCTGCAATTACCTGACATCCGGACAAGTGCCCGAGCGCCGCGGCAATGCCCACCCCAATATCGTGCCTTATGACGCGTTCGAAGCCAGCGACGGCCATCTGTTGATCGCAGTCGGCAACGATTCGCAATTTGCACGCTTTTGCGACGCAATTGGCCTACCCGAATTGGGGCAAGACAAACGCTATGTTACAAATATGGGCCGAATTGAAAACCGCGAAACACTGATACCCACTTTGCGTAAAGTGGTCGCAACCCTGTCCAAAGCCGAAATGTTGGAAAAACTGCGCGCCGTCAAAGTTCCGTGCGGTCCAATCCACGATGTCGCAGAGGCGTTGGGTTCGGATCAAGCGCAGGCACGCGGCACTGTTGTAAAAGTCGCACGCGACGACGTTATGGACGGACATTTGAGCCTACTTGCAAACCCGCTTAAGTTTTCGGCAACGCCGGTACGGTACGACTTACCCCCACCCCGCTTTGGACAAGACACGGAAACGGTGTTGGCGACACTCACCTCTACAAAAGAACCAGATAGAAAGTCCTGAAAAACAACATATTGGCTGGAATCTGCCGTTTTTTTATTCGGCAAACGTAATTTCGCCTAAAAAACCCCCTCTTTTCCATTCACGTGTCCGTGTGACACACGGTCAAAGAATGCCTTTCATGCCCACATGCACTAGAATGCGAAAAGTCACATGTTACGAGGTACACCACCCATGATGCACGATATTTGCCAATCCCCGGTCTCCTTGGAGAAACCCGCTGATCTTGCGGAGTGGAATGGATTGATCCGCGCATTTATGTCCCACGGCACAGCAACACCGACCCATTTGGGCGCGCTTTTGGCGAGCGCTCCGCAATTTGCCATGGGTTATGCAGCTAAAGGGCTGTTCTCGCTGATGATGGGGCGCAAGGAATTGAACGTCGTCGCGCGCGAAGCGGGTCAAGATGCGGTTGCTGCATTGGCGGCAAATGGTGGCAATGCACGCGAACGCTTGTGGGTCCGCGCACTTGGCGAATGGCTGGACGGTCGCCCTTCTGGTGCCATTGCCGCGATGGAACGTGTCCTTGCAGATTACCCGACTGACACGTTGTCGGCAAAGGTCAGCCACGCCATCCGCTTTATTCTCGGGGATGGTGTCGGCATGCGATCTTCTATCGAGAACGTTCTTGATGCACACAAAGGTCACGAGCTTGAGGGCTATGTGCTGGGCTGTCATGCTTTCACACTGGAAGAAACAGGTGAATACGACGCGGCCGAAGCGGCGGGGCTGAAGGGTCTGCAATTGGCCACGGATGATGCGTGGGGTCTGCATGCTGTCGCTCATGTTTATGACATGACAGCGCGCCCGGATCACGGCATTGCGCTGATTGAAAACAATACCGGCGCATGGGATCACTGTAACAACTTTCGCTACCATGTGTGGTGGCACAAAGCCCTGTTACATCTAGACCGGGGCGAGAATGACATCGTACTGGCGATTTATGACAATCAAGTCCGCGCCGAAAAAACCGACGATTACCGTGATATGGCAAATGCCACTTCACTCCTGACCCGCCTTGAATTGGAAGGCGTCAATGTCGGCAAACGCTGGGACGAATTGGCAGATTTTGCGCAAAACCGCACCGATGATGGCTGTTTGGTCTTTGCTGATCTGCATTACCAATTGGCCCTTGCTGGCGCAGGACGCACCGATGCACAAAAGGCAATGACAACGCGTTTTGATGCCGATGCCGCCCGCAAAGGCGAGATGCCGTCCCGCGTCGCCAATCCGGGTAAAGCCGCTCTTGCAGGATTGAATGCCTTTTCTGAAGGCCGCTATGACGCGGCGTTCCAGAACCTCGCCTCTGCGCGCCCTGGCATGCAAACCATCGGGGGCAGCCATGCCCAGCGCGATGTGTTTGAACGCATGACCATCGATGCTGGCCTGCGCGCAGGCATGATGGACGCCACCGAAGCGCTCATCGAGGAACGTATCGCCCGGCGCGCAGGCGCAGTGGATCGTTTTTCCGCGACACGGCTCAACAGCATACGAGACAGCAAGCGTATTCCCGCGCAGTAATGCACCTATCTTGCGCAATTTGGCAGGCGTACACCTTTGCACAGCCAAGCGCGGGACAAGACTTTCACAACAAAGAAGACTAAAGACCGGCCATGACATTTGCCGACCCCACACAAACAAGCGTCGCTCCGGCGGCAACCACCCCAACCGCCACGGTTCGGGTGCGCGATATCCGTTTAGATTTTTTCCGTGGGCTTGCGATGTTCATCATCTTGTTCGCGCACACACCAGGAAACTTCTTCACAAGATGGATTCCAGCTCGGTTTGGCTTTTCCGATGCAACGGAGATCTTTGTTTTTTGCTCTGGAATGGCCTCGGCCATCGCTTTTGGCGCGACCTTTGACAGAGCGGGGTGGTTTTTAGGGACCGCGCGCGTGATCTACCGGATCTGGCAAGTGTATTGGGCTCATATCGGTTTGTTCTTTGCAACTGCTGGCTTACTGGCGTTTCTGACCGACCTGGAAATCGCCAACCGCAATTACTGGGGGCAGCTGAACCTGTGGATGCTTTTTGTCGAAAGCGAAAACTGGACCAATCCGGATATGCTCTATCGCTTCATGACGTTGCAATGGGTGCCCAACCTTTTCGATATTCTGCCGATGTATATGGTCGTTCTGGCAATGATGCCCGTTGTCATCGTGCTTGGCCGCACAAACTTCGCACTGCTGGCCGTGGCCAGCCTGATCATGTGGTTCTTTGCACAACGGAGCTTTACTGAGGCTCTGGGCCTACCCTATCTTAACTTCACGGCCGAACCTTGGGTGGGCCGTGATGATTGGCAACGACGCTGGTTCCTAAACCCGTTTGGCTGGCAACTCGTCTTCTTTACTGGCTTTGCTTTCATGCGCGGTTGGATTCCAAAGCCACCTGTGACGCCAGTTCTGATCGCCATCGCCACTGTGATTGTTTTGGCCAACGTGCCGCTGTCCAGCATCGGCATCCGTGAATTAGGATTTGATTGGGCGCGTGAATGGCGCACCGAAAACCGCCAGTGGATTTCCAAATCCGACTTCGGGATTCTGCGCTATGTCCAGTTCTTGTCCTTGGCCTATCTGGCTTGGGTCATTGCAGGTGACAAAGGCAACCGCATCCGTGCCGGAGCCAGCACGCTGGGCCGCATTTGGGGCCGTATCCTCCAGATTATTCTTAAGGTCGGGCAGCAGTCTTTGGCCGTCTTTGTTGTGTCGATTTTTGTGGCCCGCTTCAACGGGTTTGCCATGGATATGCTGGGTCGTGAAACAGGCACGGTTTGGGCGGTAAACATGTTTGGGTGTGGTTGTTTGATCCTAACGGCCTATTTGGCAGGGTGGTTCAAAACTACTCCGTGGAAACCAAAGGTGGCTCGCTGATGCTACGTCGCGAATTTCTTGCTGCTGTGGCCGCAATGGCCGCCGCCCCCAGCACAAGCTGGTCGCAAGACGCGTCTGAGCCGGGCCTGCAGCTGGGCGAGGCGACGCCTTTCACAGCATCCGATGTGGTGGAACGTGCTCGCGAGATGGCCGCCCGCGACTATCAGCCCCGCGCGCTCATTCCCGAGGCGTGGCGCAACCTGACCTATGATCAGTATCGCAAAATCTGGTTCGATGCGCGCAACGCGCTTTGGGAAGGCACGGATGCGCCACAACGCATCGATGTATTCCCGCCCGGGCTTTATTTCCCGCAAGCAATCCACACCTATGTGGTCGACGAAGATAAAGCGCGCCCTATGCAGTTCGACTTGGGCGTATTTGACACGACTGACAAATTCCCCAAGCTGCCAATCGACGATACGCTTGGCTATTCTGGTATGCGCCTACGCGCCGAGCTGCGCAAACCCGGTATCTTTGAGGAATACGCCGTGTTCCAAGGCGCCAGCTATTTTCGCGGCATCGGCTCAGGCGACATCTATGGCCTATCTGCGCGCGGTCTTGCTCTAAAGACCGGCGACCGAATGGGCGAAGAGTTTCCCGATTTCACGCATTTTTGGCTGGAACGCCCTAAGCTTGGTGCATCCACCATCATTCTGCATGCGTTGCTCGACAGCCCGTCTTGCACTGGGGCCTATCGTTTCGCCATTACACCCGGCCAGCCTCTTGCGATGGAGGTTGAGGCCGAAATTTTTGCGCGTGCGACTTTGCCCCATGTCGGCATTGCACCGCTGACGTCGATGTTCTTGTTTGATGACACCGACCGCCAACGCTTTAACGATTTTCGCCCCGCCGTCCATGACAGCGACGGGCTGATGATCCACAACGGCGCAGGCGAAGTCATCTGGCGCCCACTTGCCAACCCAACAACGCTACAGATCAGTTCGTTCAGTGACAGGGATCCGCGTGGCTTTGGCCTTATGCAACGCGCGCGATCCTTCGGGGACTTCAACGACCTAGAAGCACTTTACCACCGCCGCCCCGGCCTTTGGGTCACCCCCGGCGAAGGTTGGGGGCGCGGCAGTGTGCAACTGGTCGAAATTCCAGCCGACCTTGAAATCTACGACAACATCGTCGCCTATTGGCGCCCTTCTGCAGACATTGAAGCGGGCACCTCGAACCGCATGACCTATCGTCTGGACTGGGGCAGTGATCCCGCCCCTCGGGCAGCTATGCCGCTGCGCGTGCTCAACACCGCAGCTGGTGGTCGCCCCGAAGGAGGGCGCATCTTTGCCATTGATTTCGAAAGTGCCGAACACGTCCCCCAAGACTTGTCGCAGATTGAGCGCCTTGTGCGCAGTTCCGCAGGTGAAGTGACCGAAGGCATCGTACAGCGCAATCCCGTTACAGGTGGCCCGCGCCTCGCCTTCACCTTCATGCCGGGCGATGCCCCATGGGCAGAATTCCGTGCGCAGTTGCGCCTTGATGGCAGAGCTCTGAGTGAAGTGTGGTTGTATCGCTGGACAAGAACCACATGACGCATCCGCACAACATGCCCCTCCGTGCGCCCCTTGCGATGCCCGAGCAGGATTTTTCTGCCGCGCCGCAAGCTGCACCGCATGTGCAGGACAAACGCGACCCGCTTTGGCGGATCGCTGTTTTTGTCCCTGCGTTGGTCACAACGGCATTGATGATTTGGGCGTTTTACGGGCTGTTTGAAACAGCCGGCATGACCACGTTGGAATACTTCCTGCTGACCTTGATTGGCATGACCTTTGTTTGGGTTACCCTTGCAGTTTCCACCGTCACCGTTGGTTTGGTTGGCCGATTAGAGACCTCTAAAGAAACGACCGAAGCTGAGCCGATGGATGTTGCTCTTTTGGTGCCTGTCTATAACGAAACACCCTGGGATGTCTTTGGCAATGCCGAGGCGATGTTGAACGATCTTGCGCATCAAACAGGCGGGCACAACTACACTTTGTTCGTGTTGTCTGACACGCGGGATGATGCGATTGCCGCGCAGGAATGGCAGGCGTTTGAGGCGCTGCAAGCGACTGCGCCCTTCCCCGTGCATTACCGTCGCCGCGATGACAATACTGACCGTAAGGTGGGCAATCTTCTGGATTGGGTCACCGGATGGGGTGCAGCATACGAAGCTATGCTGGTGTTGGATGCCGACAGCCTAATGACCGGACGTGCGATTGACCGACTGGCCTGCGAGCTGGCCGCCGACCCTCGTTCAGGCTTGATCCAGAGTTTTCCGCAACTGATCGGCGCAGGCACTTTATTTGCCCGCATGCAGCAGTTTTCCAACGTTGCTTATGGCTGGTTACTCGCTGAAGGGCTCGCGCATTGGGCACGCACCGAGGGCAACTATTGGGGCCACAATGCGATTATCCGCACGCGCGCCTTTGCCTCCTCTGCTGGATTGCCACACCTGCGCAGCCTGACTGGTCGCAAAGACCTGATCCTAAGCCATGACTTTGTCGAAGCATCCCTGCTGCGCCGCGCAGGATGGCGTGTACGTTTTCTACCACGCGTTTCGGGCAGCTTTGAAGAAACGCCCGGTACGCTGATTGATTATGTACTGCGCGACAACCGCTGGTGCCGGGGTAACCTGCAGCACCTGCGTCTGTTGGCCACGCGTGGCTTGCACCCGGTCAGCCGTTTTCACTTGTTTCAGGGCGCTGCTGCATACCTCATGTCGCCCGCGTGGTTTGTGCTTTTGGTCTTTTGGGCGCTGTTGGGCCGTGATGCGGAAACCAACGTGATCTCATATTTCAACGAAGCAAATCCGCTTTTCCCCAATTGGCCTCCTGCCATGACGCATATCGACAGCTCGATATTTCTGGTTGTGATGTACGCAATGCTGTTGGCACCCAAAATCACCAGTGCCGGCATCATCATTGCCCACGCAAAGGCCGTCAAACTTTTTGGCGGGCGACGTTCGTTTTTAGTCGCTGTTCTGCTCGAGTTGATCCTGTCAGTGGCATATGCGCCGATCATGATGATCCAGCAAACCCGCGCTGTGCTGCGCGCACTATTTGGGCGCTGTCTCTTATACAATCTCCGAGCCCACGAGACTAAGGCGAATCTCGTATGCCGT